>JBFYNB010000015.1:0-23643 GCA_041304605.1 Methanomassiliicoccales archaeon | reverse complement strand
GCCACCACCAAGGTGCTGGGGGATGCCAATGTGACGGTCATATGGGTGCTCCTGCTGTTCCCCATAGGATGGGTGACGGCCATAGTGTTCCACCGCATGGCCAGTAAAAAGGAGGCTCAGGCATGACCAGCGTTGTCGCCATGATCATAGTGGTGGCCCTGATCGCCGTCTCCTTAGGGGTCGCGGTGTTCACCCGCCGCTCGGCCAGGACCTCCTCGGAGTTCTACGTGGCCGGGCAGAACATAAGCTGGCTGCAGAACGCCCTGGCGCTTACGGGCGACTATCTGAGCGCCGCGTCGTTCCTGGGGGTGGCCGGAGCCATAGCCATATTCGGTATAGACAAGACCTGGGACGGACTGGGCTACTTCGGGGGTTACATCGTGCTGCTGGCGCTGCTGGCCGTGCCCCTGAGGAAGGTTGGGAAGTTCACCACCTCCGAGATCCTGACCACCCGGTTCAAGGGCAGCAAATCGCTGCGCTTCGGGGGCATGCTGGGAGCGGTGGTCATATCCACCTTCTACGTGGTCCCGCAGATCGTGGGGGCCGGCGCCCTGCTGCAGCTGCTGCTGGGCTGGAACTTCACCTTCTCGGTGCTGGTGATAGGGGCCCTGGTGATCGCGTACGTGACGACCGGTGGAATGCGCGCCACCACCTACAACCAGATCATCCAGGGGCTGGTGCTGTGGGGGGCCATGTTCATCATCATGATACTGATGCTGGGCACGGTCTTCGGGTTCAACCCCGGGGATGTCCTGACCCAGGCCGACAACATGGTCCCGCCCAAGCTGGCCTCCGTTCTGCTGGCCAACGATCCGAGCGTACCGGACTTCACCACGCTCACGCCTGAGGAGGCCATCGCCTTCGTCAGCGGGAAGCTCACCGGAGAAAATACGGCGCTTACGCCCGGGACATTCGCGCCCAATTGGATGAACACCATGGCCCTGGCCGCGGGACTGGTGTTCGGTACCGCGGGGCTGCCGCACGTGCTGACCAGGTACTACACGGTAAGGAAGCCGAAGGACGCCCGCACCTCCACCATCGGAGTGCTGCTGATGATCGGCTCCTTCTACATCATGACCGTGTTCGTAGGCCTAGGCGCGATGTACGTGCTGTACCCGGACCTCATGGGCTACTTCCTGGGAGGGAATTCGTCCATAGCCCAGAACATGGCCGTGCCGCTGCTGGCCGAGCGAACCGGCGGCGAGATAATGCTGGGAGTGGCCATAGGCGGGGCGTTCTGCGCCATCCTGAGCACGGTGGCCGGGCTGCTCATAACCATCGGTACCACGGTGAGCCACGACTTCTACAAGGAGGTAATAAACAAGAAGGCGTCGGACCGCCGCGAGGTCTTAGTGGCCAAGCTGGCCATAGTGGCCATGGGGATAATGGCCGTGGGCATAAGCCTGGGAATGGCCGATCAGAACGTGTCCTACCTGGTGACCCTGGCCTTCGGCATGGCGGCCAGCATATTCTTCCCGGTGCTCTTCATGAGCATCTGGTGGAAGCGGTACACGAGGCAGGGCGCCCTGGGCACCATGATTGCCGGTCTCGTCGTGTCGGTCATCTTCGTGGTGGCCACCCTGAACGGGATCGACAGCGTCCTGGGACTGCCGGTGCTGGTGAACCCGGCCCTGTACAGCCTTCCGGCGGCCATCATCACCGGTGTGGTGATCAGCCTGCTCACCAAGGACGTCGGCGACGTGGAGAGCTTCATGCGCAAGGCCCACGGCAAGACCGAGTAAACCCTTTCCCGTTTACTTTTTTTAACAATACCTGGTTCATATCACTTCGTTCACTTTCAGAACGCGGCATGCCTGCGTGACGACCAGGGACCGGGCGCGGTCTATGATGTTAGAGAACTTGAAAATGTAGGAGCGGGAAGGGGTTTGGCGGCCGAGGCTAGGCATCCGGCACGACGTCCTAGAGCTCCAGCCCCTCGTCCCACTTCTTGGGGGGCTTGATGTCCAACCACGGCATCTCCAGGCGCTTGGGGGAGACCCGGGTGTGGGGGTCCACGGGGTTGGGACCCATCTCCCTGACCTTCTCCACGTAGCTGTTCACCTCTTTGACGTAACCCTCTGCCTCCTCGGAGTCCACATAGGCGATGCGGAAGCGGTCGGGATGGAAGCCCATCTGGTCCAGGTACTTGTGCAGCAGGGTCATCCTTTTCCTGGTGCGCAGGTTGCCGATCTCGTAATGGCACCGTCCCGGATGGCCGGCGAGCACCAGCACCCCGTCAGCGCCCTTGGACAGCGCCTTCAGCACCCACTCCGGGTCCACCCGAGCCGAGCACATGGTGCGGATGACCACGAAGTGCGGGTCCATGGCCATGCGCTTGAGCCCTGCCATGTCCGCGGCGGTGTATGAGCACCAGTGGCAGGAGAACACCACCACCCGGGGGAAACCCATCCTGGTGTCCTTCAGGTAGGTCTCGATCTGCGATATGATCTGGGCGTTGGAGAAGCAGGTCTGGTCCAGAGCGGCGGTCGGGCAGGCCGCCACGCAAGCGCCGCAACCTTCGCAGGCGTTGATGTTGACGGTGGCCTTGCGGGAACCCCCGAACTCCTTGTCCGGGGCGATGTGTATGGCGTTGAAGTTGCACACCGATTCGCAGATGCCGCAGCCGGTGCAGCGCATCTTGTTGACCTGGGAGACGTTGGACTTCTCGGTGGACGACTGCAGCATCAGGCGGTCGTAGGACATTTGCAGCATGTCCAACGCTTTGGCCGTGGCGGCCGGACGGTCCTTGGGGTGTATCCAGGCGCACTGCTCGCGGATGTTGCACATCTCCACCATGCAGCCCTGCCGGTCCGCCCCCTCCACGGTCTGTTGGAACTCCTTGAGGTACAGCTTGGGGGAGCAGGCTGCGATCAGCACCCGGTCCATCTTGAACCTCTTGACCGCCTCGGTCATCTTCTCCCTGCTCTCCGGGGAGCAGGCAAACTCCATCTCCGAGACGTTGACCACGTTCTTCATGTTGTTGGCGGCCTGATGCAAAGCCTGTATGTCCAGGCTGTTGTCGATGTTCCCGCCGCAACTGCAGATGTATACGCCTATCCTTTGCGAGCCCTTAGCCATCCGATGATCCTCCAGACAGAACTTCGAGGGGAGAAAAGTCAAGCTCTATTGTTAAATAGGTTTCCCCGAAACCTTCGTATCCTCGAAGGTTCGGGGTTTGTCGTTCACAGGTCAACGCAACGGCGCTGGAAATAGGAACGGGGGTGCTCGCAGGACGGGCACTTCTCCGGGGGTTCGGTGCCCTCGTGCTCGTATCCGCACTCCCGGCACACCCACTTGGTGCTCTTCTTCTCCTTGAACACAGTACCCGACTCGACCAACGCCAGCAGCTTCTGGTACTTGGTCTCGTGGTGCTTCTCCGCTCTTCCGATGGCCCGTAGCCTAGCGGCGATGTCCGCGTAACCCTCCTTTTCGGCCACGTCGGCGAACTCCGGGTACATGCACTCCGTCTCGTGGTGCTCCCCGGCTATGGCCGCCTTCAGGTTGTCGGCGGTGCAGCCCTGCACGGCCGGGAACTCCGCTTCGAATGTTAGGGCCTCAAAGTCCAGGCACTCCTTCCTCTTCAAGGCCTGGATCATCTTCCAGAGGGAGCTGGCATGGGACCGCTCCTGCTCGGCGGTCTCCAGGAATATCGCGGATATCTGCTCGTACCCCTCGGCCTTGGCGGTCTTGGCAAATGAGGTGTAGCGGTTGCGGGCCTGGCTCTCGCCCACGAACGCTTTGGCTAGGTTCTCGATGGTCTTCTTCATGCTTTCACCCGGCATGGAATGGCAGGAATACGGATATTAGGATTGCGTCATCTTTGCCCGCCCGGTCGAACGGGTCCCAGGGAAACGTTCAATTGATGGTAGAGTCATGGCCTAAAACTGGCGTTCCGTGCCAAGAGGGAATATGATGAGCGGCAAGGTGAGATTCGATGACATGGAGGTGGTCGAGCAGGCGCTCTACATCATCGACAACTACGCGGACATATTCCTGGACAACCTTGGCCTGGGGCTGAACCGCCGGCGCATCCTCACCATAATGTACGAGGCGCGGAAGCAGCTGATGAGGGAGTGGAACTTCTCCGAGCTGGTCAAAGTGCTGGCGTTCCTGCAGGAGACCTTCCATCAGGACCAGGAGGCGGAGATCGCCATCTTCAATTTCCTCAAGCCTCTTGGAAAGGAGGAGGCGGAGAGCACCGCCGCCCTGAAGGCGGAGCAGCACTTCGAGATGGGCAATTACCGCCTGGCCTTGGTCTACTATCAGCTTCTGGAGGACGAATCCGGGGACGGCCCAGCGTCCGATAGGGTCCAGGAATGCCTGGCCCTCATCGACAAGGGCTGATCACTCGCTGTCCCTCATCATCTCCAGGCCCTGGCGCAATGAGGTCATGGGCCGGCCGAGCTCCGATTCCGCCAGGTCGACCCCCAGGCAGGAACGCTCCGGCCTCTTGGCCAGCAACGGCATCTCCGCGGTCTTCACCGCTCTTATCAAAGAAGCCTCAAGACCGAACACCTCGGCCACCATCGTTCCGATGCCGTAGCGGCTCAGGCAGTCCGGGCCGCTGGTGTGGCATATGCCCTTTATTTTCCCCAGACCAAGTTCCAGAACGTCCCTGGCCGCGGCCGGCGCATACGTAGGCGACACGAACTGGTCGTCGTACAGGCGTATCTCCTGCCCCTTGCGCAACGAATCGACTATCCAGGTGACGAAGTTGCTCTTGCGGTTCAAGCGGTTCCAGCCGTATACCACCGATACCCGGCAGACCAGGTTGTTGCGGCTGGCGTCCAAGGTCACCCGCTCCCCTTCCAGCTTGCTCTGGGCGTAGACGCTGAGCGGATCGGCCGGCTCGAACTCGTGATATCTTCCGCCTTTGAGGCCGTTGAAAACGTAATCGGTGGAGATGTAGACCATCTTGACCCCGGCTGAACGGCATTCGGACGCCACGTTGAACGAGCCCTCCATGTTCACCTTGTACGCCGCGTCAGGCTCCCTTTCGCACTGGTCCACGTTGGTCATCGCCGCGCAAAGGACGACGAGCTCGGGGCAGGCCGCCTGCAGCCCCTGGGAAACGGAATCGGCGTCGGTGATGTCCATCCGGACCAGGCCGGATATCTCATTGTTGACCGTGTTGTACGTCCCGGTCATGGCCAGCCCCATCTCGGTTCCGGCGCTCATCATGTGCTGCCCCAGAAGTCCCGAGGCGCCGACCACCATCACCCGGTGCATGATGAGTGATGCGAACCGAGGGACAAATACTTTGACCGCGGATAAGAACGAGGGAAGGATTATGTCCATAATCGGCCATGCACCCGGGAGGCTAGCATGAAGATAGTGTTCGTCAACGGAAGTCCCCGGCCGGACGGGAACACCGGGAGCATGTTGAAGGTCCTGGCCAAGATGGCCAAGGAGCGTGGCATGGAGGTCACCTACTTCGAGATCCTGGACAAGAACGTCCAGGACTGCGACGGCTGCTACCGCTGCGACACCGAGGACCGCTGCAGCAAGGACGATGACATGACGGGAGCGTACGCGCTCATTCAATCGTCCGACCTGCTGGTCATCGGCTCCCCGATCTACATGGGCATGGAGACGGGCATGACCAAGTGCTTCGTCGACAGGTTATATTATCTCATGGCCAAGAAGCGCCTCGGTCCGGGTAAAAGGGCGGCGGCGCTGTTCACCTGCGGCCTGACGGAAGGGCACATGGTATACGGATACATGCACGGCCGGTATGACAAGCTTCTGCGTCGTGATCTGGGTTTCGAGGAGGCCAAGACGTTCATCGTGCCCGGCATGAAGAACCGGGTGGACCTGGAGGGAAACTACTACGCGCAGGAGACGCTCAAGGAGATGGAGAAGTTCCTCTTCCCGGAGTGAGATGGACGAAGAGGTAGTAGGCTGCCAGCATTGCGGCTCACGCCGTGTCGTGCCGAAAGTTCTCGTGGGAGGCCCCATGGCCGGCGTGGACAACAAGGACGGCTCTTACGTCTGTCTGGACTGCGGCCGGGAGCTGGTGCCGCTCAACTTCGAGGGCGAGACGGAACGGCAGGACTTCGTGGCGCACGCGCAGAGCGCCGGAAAGGACTTCCTGCACATACCGATAGTCCCGGTGGACACCTGGTCACTGTTCAACTTGCCCTTGCTGGACATTCCGGTGGTACAGGTGGCCAAGGTGGTGGAGGTCGATTGGCGCGACGGCTGGAACGTGAAGCCGGGCGGAGTGCCGTTCGCAGACTACTGGAAGGCGGTCGGGTCCAAGCGCTACGGGGCGGAGGACGTTCTGCTGATGGATCTGTCGGGCATGCAGCACGCCCGGCCGAACTTCGAGGCCCTCAAAGCGCTCATGAAGCGAAAGTACGCGGTGTGGCTGGAGATGGGCGTCCGGAACGTGGCGGACCTGTTCGACGCTTTCACGCTGGGATCGCAGAACGTCCTGCTGGGAAGTTTGACGTGTCCTTCCAAAGGGATGCTGGAGGAGACCATCGAGCTTTCGGACATGAGCGTGCCATTGCTGTACTTCGACGGCAAGGTGCTTTGGTCCGGCAAGCGCCTTCCCACCAGCCTTTCCGGTTCCCTGAAGATGCTGTCCGACCTCGGTTTCGAGAAGGCGGCGGTGCTGGACCTGCGGCGCCTGGGCGGAAGGGACGGTTATGACGCTGAACTAGCGGATGAGGCCCTTTCGTCCGAAATGGACATGCTGTTCGGCGGAGGAGTTCGAGAGCCGGACCTTCCCGAGCTGAGGGACAAGGGCGCCGTCGGAGGACTGCTGGACCCCTACACGCCCGTGCTGCGGGACCTGATAGCCACGCAGGGCGTTCCGGCTGATAATGAACCGTTGCCTACGGCGGTCAAAAGGGAAAGCCCCCGCGGCTATGGCATCGACGGGTGAAAGATCAGCAACAGATTGATATTGACATAACCGCCTTGGCCGCCAAGGGATAGAATGGAGGTCTGGGAGCTCGCGGTGGTCATCCTGGCGGCGGTCGTCCCGTCGCTCATCTACCTGGTGTGGATACGCAATTCCGAACGCTACAACCGGGAGCGGTGGATGCACGTGCTTTCGGTCTTCCTGTTCGGCGCCATCGTCTCGGTCATCGCCGCGGTGTTCCTGGAGAGCGTGGCCATTGCTTTCCTCTACACCTCCGGCTCGATATTCACCGGGGGGTTCTGGTCCTACGAACCGTACGACCCCACCCTGGAGATCGTGATCCTGGCCGTGGTCATCGCTCCTCTCGTGGAGGAATGGACCAAGGGCTGGGGCGTGATCACCGTACGCAACAAGGTCCGGGAGCCGGAGGACGGCTTCATCTACGGCGCGGCGGCCGGTCTGGGATTCGCCGCCATGGAGAACATCTTCTACAACAGCACCGCGCTGGTCGACGGTGTGGACGTCTTTCTGGCCACCGCGCTGACCAGGGCGGTGGCCTCCACCCTTCTGCACGCCTCCGCTTCCGCCGTGCTCGGTTATGGAATTGCCAGGAAGTACCTGAACGGGGCGAGGGGGCAGCGCACCGGATACCTTCCCTATTACCTAGCGGCGGTCGTTCTGCACGGGCTCTTCAATGGTTTTGCCGTAGCAGGCGAGGTCTGGGACCACGAGGCCATTCCGATCATAGGGCTGCTGTCCGCTTCCGTCCTGGCGATAGGGATGTTCCTCTGGATGCGCCGCCGGCTGCGCATCATGGACCGGAGATGGAACTGACCAGGTTCCTTCCGAGCTCGCGGGCCTGAGCGAGAACGTCCGGATGGTCCGCGGAATACGAAGGACCGTCCGCTCCGGCCACCTTGAGCACTTCCCCGGGAGTTAAGCCGATGCCGATGAGGAACGCTCTGAGCTCCGACACAGCGTTATCGAACCTGGCGTTGGGCTGCGCCGCGCTCAGGATCATCGCTCCGGCGCCGGGCTTCCTTGCGCTCCTCAGCATCTTCCGCCGTGCCCAGAGCGCCTGGCAGCGGTCCACGGCGATCTTGGCGTAGGAGCTCATTCCAGAAAAGTAGATGGGCGAGGCCACGATGACCGCGTCCGCCTCCTCCAACGCTCGGTAGACGTCATCCATGTCGTCCCGGATGACGCACTTCCCGTCGACGAAACAGTCCTCGCAGGCCTTGCAAAGGGAGATGTCCATGAAAGCGAGATCGAAACGGATGACCGTAGCTCCGGCATCCTGGGCCGAACGCAGCGCTTCGTCCAAAAGTCTGGCGGAGTTGCCGTTCCGCCGCGGGGAACCGTTCAGCCCGACGACGAGCGTCATTCCTCTTGCGCCTCGCGGATGCGGTCCTTGAGGTTCTTGAAGTAGCCGAATCCCTTGATGACGTAGTCGGACGCCCCGGCGCGCAAGGCCTGGTAGCTGAGGTCCGGATCGTCCACCGCGCTGACGAAAAGGATAAGGGCGTTGGGCTGGAACTCCTTAATCCGGGGAAGAAGGTCCATGCCGTTGGTGTCCGGAAGCAGGTAATCGAGAAGAATGATGTCGTAAGGGCGTTTCTTGGACACGGACAGAGCTTCGGAGCCGGAGCGGGCCACGAACAGCTCGTACTCCTCCTGGGGAAGGTGCTCCCTGCAAAGATCGACGTGATCCGAATTGTCCTCCACCATCAGCACGGAGAGCCTGGCTTTCCCGCTCATATATCCACCCTCACTCCATTTATTATTCCTGGATATTTATCATTATTGCGCCTTCGGCAGCATTATGACAAATATCGAGCCTTTGCCATGATCGCCCTTGATGCGGTCCTCCACCCAGACCTTGCCCTGGTAGCGGTCCACGAGGGCCTTCACGACCGACAGCCCGAGGCCGTGGCTTTCCGCCGCCATGCCGGTGTCCAGGTTCTCGAACCTCTGGAAGAGCTGCGGCTTGCGTTCCTCCGGTATCCCTTTGCCCTGGTCCCGGACCTCCACCCTCCAGTAGTCGGCGTCACCGATGTGATCTGGACGAACGACGACCTCCACCTTCTTCATGTCGCCGTACTTGGCGGAGTTGTTGATGACGTTGAAGAACACGTCGCGGACCAAGGGATCGGCCATGACCAGCGCGGTCCCTTCGGGGTATTGCAGGTCCAACGGGATGTCGGAGAACAGGTAGGACGTCTTGATCTCCCGAACTATGTCGTGCAACAGCGGAATGATGTCCACTGGTATCAGCTCGGCGGAGGCGTCCGACTCCAGGATGTTCCACAGCTTGCGGACGTCGGTGATCAGGTTGGAGATGTTCTGCGATTGCGCCAGAGCGCTCTTCACGTAGCGGCGCTGCCTCTCGTCCAGCTTCGGGTCCTTGATCAGCATCTCCAGGAAGCCGTGTATCGGGACGTTGTAGTTGGCCACGTCGTGCGTCAGCAGGATGTTGTATATCTTCTGCGCGGAGACCTTGGACTTGATGTCCTGGAAGCGTCCGGAGTTCTTGAGGGCCATGGCCGCGTGCAGCGAATAAAGCTCCATGAGCCGGTACTCGTCCTGGGTGAACGGTTTTCCAGGAACCTTCTCCAGGGTCATCACGCCAAGCATCTCGTCCCCGATCTTGAGGGGGACGCTGATGAGCGAGGATGGTTCCTCCGGCGTACCTTCCACCTGCTTGGACCTCTCGTCCAGGTCGGCCCTTTCGACCAGTTCACCTTTACCGGTCCGGGCGACATCCCCGGAAATGCCCTCGCCCACGTTGATGGCGAGCGCTTCCCGGTCCACCTCGTACTTGCTTAGATACGTCAGCGGGACCAGACGGGTCCCGCCGTGGTCGAAGCCGTATATGATGCAGTTGTCGCTCTCCACCAGCTCCCGGGACTTGGAGAGGATGATGTCCAGGACCTCGCGGTAATCCAGGGTGCTGGATACCAGTCGCGAGATCTCGAACAGGGTCTGGAACTCCGAGCCGACCCTCTGGTAATGCTGGTTGAGCAGGGAGTAGAAGTAGATCATGGCCATCTGGTTGGAGAACACCTGCAGCGTTAGTTTTCTGGTCTCCAGGTCCTCGATGGGCGCTTTCTTACCGAACAGCCCGGCGCCGACGTAATCGCCCCGGAAGCGCAGCGGCAGGCAGACCAGCGATTGGAAGCCCAGTTCGTTCGTGGCCTGGCAGCAATCCGCGTTCAAAGCGGAGCAGGTGCAGCTCTCCCCCTTGGCCATCTTCACGGCCAGGGTGTTATCGCCCACCTGGGTCTCGAAGAGCTCCCGGGCCTGCTTGAAATCGATGCCGGAGCAGAATAGCTGCGGCCGTCCGTCCCAGCCCAGCAGGCGCATCACAGCGAAGTCCAAGCCCTCCCTCCTCAGGAGGTTGTCGAGCTCGCTCTGCAGCACCTCGTTGGGATTGCCTTCCGAGATCAGGTCGGTGGACGATTGGGCCAGGAACATCAGGGCTTCGTTGCCGGGACCCAGCCGTGCGCGCAGCATGGGCGGGTCGGCCACCGCCAGAACCAGGTCCTTTCCGTCCCGCAGGAACGGGTGCAGGGACCAGGTGAGCTTGGCCGGCCGCCCCTGGACCTTCATGGAAAGGGTGACGAACGAAGGCAGGTCGGGCTGCACCAGCGCCTTCACGACCTTGCTGGATTCTTCCTCGCCCCCGTGGAGAACGAAAGCGACATCCTTTCCTTCGAGGACGTCGCGGTCCACTTCCAGGAACCTCTGGAGGGGCGAGTTGGTGCTGACTATCTCGCCGTCGCGTGAGTAGACCATGACCAGGAGATCGTGGTCCTGCAGGACGTCCAGGACCATGTCCAGGGTCAGCTCGCGCCGGTCATCGTCCATCAGGAACCCGATCAGGCTGACGCCGACGATCTCCTCCCTTTCCTTCACCGGGGTCATGGAGACCATGAAGCTCGCCTGGCCCAGCTCCATCGCCAGACGTTCCCGGTTGCTCCTGCCGCGCAGGCATTCCTGCAGCGCCGCGTCCAGCGTCGGTGCGGTACCGTTCTGTAAAAGGGAGACCAAGGCGGTGCCCAGCAGGCGTGACTCGTCGGTGGCCAGTAGTGCCTCCACCGTTCGGTTGTAGTACTTCAATCGGCCGTTGAGGTCCAACGTGCAGATTATGGTACGGCCTACGCGATCGCCCAACGTCCCTCTGCCCTCTCCCGAGCTCATGCTGAAATATGCACCCCTATTCCTTCCTGAACACTATCGATTGTTCGGTTATGAATTATTCCCCTTGAATGTTGGAAGAAAGGAAAAATGATCGTCGTAATAGTTGTTCGTCGTTGGCAGATGTACGATAAGAATTTTTTTCCTGATGTTGAGTCGCCCAGCGCTGCAACAAATTGGTGAATTTATAAAAGTCCAGTACTGCAGGTACATAATATTTTGAAACGAATACATATCCATCGTTATTATGCTGATATGAATCAAAATTCTTATATAGTGCCCCATAATTCCTTCATTCAGAGAGGACCCGTGCAAGGGACCCCCCACTATTCTCCTCCTAAAGAATAGTAACATTCCACCTTGCATCCCTTGGCGGGCCTCTTTTTCTCTCACCTTCTTTATTTAGAACGGTTGCGTTCACAGTTCATGAACGCCCCCATGCGCCTGGGAGCCATGGCCACCCTCCGGGACCACGAGACGATCTCCGCCCTGAAGGTGGACTTCCTGGAGCTGCTGGTCCTTCCGACAGACGGGATGCAGCAGATCAGGGCCTTCTGCGAAGCCTTCGACGGCGAGCTGATATTGCACGCGCCTGAGGAACTTCCCGACGGAAGGCTGCTGGACCTCAGCTCCACCGATCCATCCTGGAGGGAGGCGAGCATGCACCGCGTACGGGAAGTCACCAAGGCCGGGGAGAACACCGCGCGGCCGGTGGTCATCCACCCCGGCGGCATCACGGAGGCACCGGTCCATGATACGTCGGAGATGATGGCCAGTTTACGCGCGTCGTTGGACGCGCTTCCTGATTACACCTGGTTGGAGAACATGCCCCTGCACTACCATCACCGCGGGCGGAAGCTCAGCTCGAACCTCATGAGAACACCGGAGGAGATGAAGGCAGTGAACGACCTGGTGGCCGGCTTCACGGTGGACGTCTCCCACGCTTATCTCGGTGTTCCAGAAAAAGGGAACGACAACGTGCGGGCGATGTTCGTGGAGCTCGGGGAGGCCGTCCGCCACGTGCATCTCTCCGACGCCCGGTATCCGGACCTGGAGGGCCTAATGATCGGTGACGGGGATGTGGAAATGTCGTTCCTACCGTACCTCAGGGGATTGCCTGTGCTGTTGGAGGTTTGGGACGGGCACTTGGACGGCGGGGCGGGTTTCAGGGAGGCGCTGAGACGCATGAGAGGGCAATAGGCCAGTACTACGAACTTTCGCCAGTATACCGATAACTTCAAAAACACCTACCGAGATAATAGGCGCTACCAGGGTGCTTGGATTGGACGATGGAGATTTCACCAAGGCTCGCTCGATGCTTTTTCCGAGGCAGGTTCTGGCGGGCCACGATGTCATAGGCACGGTGCCCGATTCGTGCAAGGACTTCGGGCTTAGCGGCACCGCCCTCATCGTCACCGGCGACAAGACCATGAAGGTGGCCGGCAACGCCGTTCGCGACGGGCTCGTTGCTAACGGCTACGAGGTTCAGATCGTGAACGTCGGGGAAGCGACCAACGAAAACCTGGACAAGGTCATGAAGGCCGCGCACGAGTGCAAGGCCGATTTCCTTTTGGGCGTCGGAGGCGGTTCCAAGATCGACCTGGCCAAGATGGCCGCTACTAACCTTTCAAAGGAGTTCCTTTCCATTCCAACGTCCGCCTCCCACGACGGCATAGCATCCGGGAGGGCGAGCATCAGGTCCGGTTCCGGACCGATATCACACGAGGCGCGGGTTCCGTTGGCGGTCATTGCCGACACTGGAATCATCGCCAAATCACCATACCGATTATTGGCCGCGGGGTGCGCTGACGTAATAAGCAACGCCACCGCCCTGATGGACTGGGAGTTCGCCCGTAGGCTGCGCTACGAGGAGTTCTCCCGTTCGGCGTACGCGCTGGCCAGTTATACGGCGCAGACAATCATTGAGAACGCTGATCTTATCCGGCCCAACCTGGAGGAGAGCGTGTGGATCGCCATCCGCCCGATAATCATCTCCGGGATATCCATGAGCGTGGCCGGGTCGTCACGACCCACTTCGGGAAGCGAGCACATGTTCTCGCACGCCCTGGACCTGATAGCGCCCGGCAAGGCGCTGCACGGGGAGCAGTGCGGGGTCGGCTGCATAATGATGATGTACCTTCACGGAGGCGATTGGATGCGCATCCGGGAGGCGTTGACGAAGATAGGCGCCCCCACTTCGGCCAAGGAGCTGGGGGTCAGCAAGGAGCAGGTGATTGAGGCTCTGGTCACCGCGCACCAGATCCGCAAGGACCGCTTCACCATACTGGGCATGGGGCTCACCAGGGAAGCGGCCGAGCGGATAGCCACCATCACCCGCGTAATCTAGTCGGGGAGGTTTGTCTGATGATCACCGTTATTGGAGAGAGACAGGCCAAGGTAGATGGCCGCTTCATCTACCTGGGGCCGCTCACGGAGTGCAAGGAGTGCAAGCTCAAGGGCGTATGCTTCAATCTTGATGCCGGGGCCATGTACCGCATCGTTGAGGTGCGTGACGTGAAGCACGAATGCAAGGTGCACGAGGAGGGCGTTCGCGTGGTCAAGGTCGAGAAGCAGAAGATGGAGGGGGCGGTGAACAAGAAGGGCGCCTTGGAAGGCACTACCATCACCTACGAGGTGATCAAGTGCGACAACCTGGGCTGCCAGAGCTACCGCCTGTGCCATCCGCTCGGCGTCGACAAGGGCCACAAGGCCAGGATCAAGAAGATCATCGGCGACCTGGATTGCGCGGAAGGAAAGAAGCTGGTCAGGGTGCTGTTCGAGTAAGGCCTGCGGATGTCCTTCCGAAATATTCTTTCCAGGGCCTTTCATCTCCGGGCCAGGGACTGTGACCGGATACCAGAGGAGCGCGCTGCACTATTGAGAGAACTGGAGGAGCGTATCGGCTACCGATTCCACGACCTGTCGTTACTGCAGGAGGCGCTGACCCACCGCTCCATCAAGGTGGAGCGGGGGATATCTATTCGCACCAACAACCGATTGGAGGTGCTGGGGGATTCGGTGCTTGGTTTCATCGTAACCAACTATTTTTTTGAAAAGTTGCCGGAGGCGGAGAAGGGCGAGCTTTCGAAGAGGCGTGCGGCAATGGTCTCCAACGACTGGCTGAACCAGATCGGCTCCCGACTGGAGCTGATGAAGTACGTCGAGATCGGCAGCTCCATACAGAATCAGAACGAGGGCAAGGCCAAGTACATCGTGGCCGACGCCCTGGAATCTCTGATCGCGGCGATACATTTGGACGGCGGCTATAAGGCCGCCCGGTCCTTTGTGATGAAGGAAGTTGTTGATGAAGAGGTCTAGAAGAACCTCTCCCCGGTCATCCGCTCGTACATGTCGATGTAGAGCTTGCTGACCTTGTCCCGCACGTCATCTGGTAAAGCGGGAATGTCCGGCTCGGGCGCTCCGCTCTTCCTGGCCTTGTACAGCGCCTCGTGATATCCCGTCTCGCGATAGTGCTGGCGGACCACTTCCTTGGAAAGCTCGACGCAGTTGCCCTTCTCGTATTCCACCAGGTCCCACCATCTGTCCTCGTCGAGAGTGCCGAAAGTATCCACGATCATGAGGTTCCGGTCCTCATCGTAAGCGAACTCCTTCTTGCCGTCCACGTGGATGAGCCCGGCCTTCTTGGCCCGTTCCGCGATCAGGGAGTCGATCTTGGCGATGGTGTCGAAGACCTCGCGGTACTCTTTCTCTGTGAGGCCGGATATCCGTATCGCCTCCTCGTCCGTAAGGTTCCGGTCGGTCTCCTCCAGTTTCGTGGTGGCTTCCAGGAACGGCCTCGGAAGTTTTTCACCATACTTCAGCTGGTGCCCCTCCGGGAAACCCAGCTGCTCGACGGTGACCTTTCCCTCCTTGACCCGATCGTTCAAGGAACCGGCGTTATAGTGGCGGCAGATGAACTCCAGGGGGATGAGGTAGTTCGTCGTACTGTTGTTCAGCTTGGAATAGTCCGGGATAACGTTCACGCGCTTGACCAGCATGCGGTCCTTTCCGGTGAGCTTAACAAAATCGGAGCGGATGCCGTGCTGCTCCAGCAGCCTGAACCAGTACGCGGACGTCCGGCAGAGCACCTCGCCCTTGTGCGGTATCTCCGTCGGGATTATCTTATCGAACACGGAGATGTTGTTGGTGAAGTGGAACTCGAAAGTTCTGTCGTCGACCTCGAAGACCTTCTTGACCTTGCCGACCCGGTAGAGCTTCATCGCTAGAGTGATGACGGAACGACGAATAAAGCTTGCTCAGAACTCGGAGCCCACGTGCACTTCCAGGCCCTTGTTGGTGATCGAATAGGGGGTTATCTTGCGGGAGTGCTCGGTCCTCCTCATCTTGATTATGCGCAGGGAGAGCATCAGTTCGTTCCGGGACTGCATTTCCAGGTACCGTAACGAGATGACGCCGTCGGCGACGTACTCGATGAGGCCGTCGCGTGACGCGAACGGGTTGTCGTCCTTGACCTCTGCCGTCATGATCAAGGTAGCGCCGGTCTTCTTGACCATCTGGGACAGGTTGAAGAGATTCGTCCGGCGGTCGTGATCGGTGTCGAACAGCAAGTTGAGCAGGGAAACGGAATCTATGACGATGCGCGACGCCCCGAACTTCTTTATGAAGTCGGGCAGCTCGCTCCTGATGCGCTGGATCGTGACCTTAGCGTCGTTCGGCTCCAGCTTTACGATCTCCAGCTGCTTCTCGTTCAGCTTGGCGCGCAGGTCCCAGCCGTGCGCCTCCGCGTCGGCCAGTATCGACTCCCGGTCCTCCTCCAGGGAGATGTAGATGCCCTTCTCGCCCTCCGCCAGCCCCTGGTTGAGGAACTGAAGCCCGAAGGTGGTCTTACCGGTACCGAAGGAGCCCATGACCACCACCGTGGACCCTCTGGGGATGCCTCCGAAGAGCATCTCGTCCAGACCCTCCATTCCTGTTTTGACCTTCTCGATTCCCATCACGATATCCTCTCCGTGTCGATGACCACCAGTCCGTGCTGAGCCGTGACGATGGTGGCGAACCTCGCTATGCGCTGCTGGTCCAGGTGCGGCAGTATGCTCATGAACTTCTCCACGTACATGTACCGCTGGCGGCGGGAGGACTGGGCGAACTTGCTCCACTCGAACACTAGCGCCCCGTCCACCGAGTCCATGATCAGCTTCTCCTTCCTGGCGTCCACTATGTCCTTGGTGAGCAGCAGGTAGATAACACCTTTCCAGCGCTTGGCCATGCGCTGCATGCCGCGCATGACGGCCACCAGGTCCACCTCATCGATCTGGTTGTTGACGACGAGGTCGGTCAGCGAATCAATGATGACCATGCTGTCATGGGCGTTGGCGTCCAGGTAGTCGACCAATGCCTCCAGGGTGTTCTGTTCCCCGTCGTCCGAGAACAGCCCGGAGGACGTCTCGCCGGTCCAGCTTCTTGGGACCAGGGTGTTGCGGAAATACTGCTTGGAGAAGTCCTTGAACATGACGTTCCTCTCGAAGGCGCCGTAGAAGTCCTGGTTGAAGGAGGTCTTGATCTCCTGCAGGATGTCCTCCTGGGACCTGGCGAACGTGACGTAGCATATCTTCTTGGGCATGATCCTCTGGCCGACCCTGTGGCCCAAGTAATAATCGGCGACCGTGGGGTTCTCCTTGACCAGCGATATCTTGGATGCGGACGTCAAAGCGTACTCCTGCTGGCCCGCCCCCAGATCGCCCATGAGGAGGATGACCGAACCCTGGGGTATCCCGCCCTTGATTATGCTGTCAAAATCGGACACTCCGCTAGGTATCCTCTTCACTGTGGCATCCATTCCCGCACCTGACTGGGCATTTATAGGGATATAGGCTTATAATTGTATGGTGGACCGTCCTGTACCGATTAGCTCGATTTTGTGATCAGGCTCATTCGACCTCGACCCAGGTGTTGACCTGGCAGGCCCCGTCGAAGTTAGAGAAGATCAGCAGGCGGTGGAGGTAGTCGTACCCCTCATAAACGGCGATGCTGCTAGTAAAGCCGAGGGTGGCGACCAGGACGTTCCCCTCGTCCTGGAAGTTCAGCGACCGCCAGGACCTGCTTACGGTATCGTAGAAGAAGGCGCTCACGTCCCCCGTCGAGATGCCAGGACGGCTCAATGAGAACTTGACCACCACGCCGGACTCGCTGCGCAAGCCGACGACATGTACCCCGATGTCATACTCCCCGTCCGATTCCCAGGTGGACGGCACGTGCAGGTGCTCCTGCAATCCGCCCAGACCGTCGGTGGCAATTGCGACTATCGTCACTTCGGCCACCGGTCCCTCCTCTTCCGGGAAAATGCGGTCGTGAAGATATCCAGAAGCAAGATAGGCCGCACTGACCACCAGTACAGTGATGACGATCGCCGCGATGATCGCCCTTATGCCCCGAACGTGCTTCACTTAGGCACCGGGGAGTGCATGATTGGACGCCGATATATCATATTGCCCCTGGTTCACGGCAATATATCCAACACCAGCTGCAACGCTTCCTCTGTCGCCTGCGCCTTGATGCTCTTCCTTTCGCCATCGAACATGTATCTGAAGACCAGGTGCTCCTTTCTCCAAGAAAGTCCGATAAAGACCAGACCGACCGGTTTCTGCGGCGTCGCGCCGCCTGGTCCGGCGATTCCGGTCACGGAGACGCCCACGTCCGCGTTGAACGCTTTGGCGACGCCCGCCGCCATCTCCCTGGCGCATTCCTCGCTGACCGCTCCGTGCGCCTTGATGGTGTCATGCGGAACGTTCAGGAACTTGAGCTTGGAGTCGTTGCTGTAGGCCACGATGCCGCCTTTGAAATGCTCCGACGAACCGGGAACGTCCGTGATGCGGTCGCAGATGCGCCCTCCGGTGCACGATTCCGCTATGGCGAGCGTAAGCCCGGCCTTGCTCAGTTTCCCGAGGACGTCAGTCTCCAGCATCAACCCCACCCTGGGCGACCAGGTCCCGCATGCGCTTGACCCCGTCGATGGAATCGATGACCTCGGCCACGGCGTGAGGGACGAACTTGCGCCAGTCGTCCCCTTCCACCATGCGCTTGCGTATCTCCGTTCCCGAGTACTGCGCGCGGTTGAACATGGGGGAGGCGGACACCTCGTACCCCGCTTCAGTGAAAAGGCGCTTGGTCAACGGATTATTGGTGTAGACCCTCTCGAACGGGGGGACCATGGACCTCACGTGGGAAACCCAGACGCCGTATTGGTTCAGGTCGACTATCGGGACCAGGAAGAAGTCCTTGATGCCGTCCTCCCGCAGGGCGCGGGAGATCATGAGATGCCTTTCACCGGCGGTGAATGGATTGTCGAAGGTATGCGATATCTGCGCGCTTCCGATGCCTATGATCAGCTCGTCGCACTCCTTGGCAATTTTACGAACCACTTCCAAGTGCCCGAGGTGGAACGGCTGGAACCGACCGATCAGAAGGCAGTCCACGCGCTTTAGGTCGCTCATTTCGTCAACTCAATCCGGTTCTGCCGATAAAACCCTTGCCATGAAAAAATATGGAAAAATAAGAGGTTTACAATATGACCGGCTTGGCGGCAGGCTTTATAGGAGCGCTGACCAGGGCGGCCAGCTTCTTCAGCAGACCGTCCTTCTTGCTTCCGTTCACCAGGGCGTGCGAGAGGACCTCGCCCATGTTCGTCACCGGCACGATCTCGATCTTTCCGATGTAGCGCTCCTCGAGCACCACGTCGAACTGGTTGGCCTTGGGTATCAGGACCTTCTTCAGCCCTGACTCCGCCGCGGCCTCGATCTTTGCCGTAACGCCTCCGACCGGAAGCACCTGGCCCCTGACGCTCAGGGAGCCGGTCATGGCTATGGTCTGGTCCACAGGAACATCTTCCAGGGCGGAGATGACCGCCGTGGCGATGGATATGGAGGCCGAGTCGCCCTCCACGCCGTCGTAGGTCCCGATGAACTGCACGTGCACGTCATGGTTGCTGATGTCCTCGCCGGTGTACTTCTTGATGATGGCGGAGACGTTCTGGACCGCTTCCTTGGCGATCTCCCCAAGCTTGCCGGTGGCTATGATCTGGCCACCGTTCTTGGTCTGGGCCGGGGTTACCTCGGCCACAATCGGAAGCACGATGCCGGACAGCTCGGACATGCTGCTCGAGGAGTTCATGGCCGCTAATCCGTTGACTATGCCGACCGCCCCTCCCTCGGTGTTGAACGAGGGGTAGAGCTTGTGGGCCTGGATGTAACGGTCAACTATTTGCTGCTCGAGCGAGCGGGCCACCTTCTTGGCCTTTACGACGTGCTCCTGGGTGACGATTGGCGCGGATTCCTCGCTGGCCATGTCGCCTGCCACACGTATGAGGCCGCCCAGCTCCCTGAGGCGCAGCGTCAGCTGCCCGCGCCTTCCGGCGCGCCTCTGGGCCTCCTTGACGATCTCCATGACCGCCTTCTTGTCGAAGTGGGGGATCTTCTTGTCCTTGGCGACCTCTTGCGCGACGAAGCGAACCAGCTTGGCGCGGTTGTCCTCGGTGTCGTCCATGGTGGAGCGCATGTACACCTCGTATCCGTAACCGCGGACACGGGAACGGAGGGCGGGGTGCATGCCCTGCATGGCGTCCATGTTACCAGCGCAGACCAGGACGAAATCGCAAGGAACGGCCTCGGACTTGACCATGGCCCCGGAGCTCCTTTCGGACTGCCCAGTGATGCTGAACTTGCCTTCCTGAAGCGCGGTGAGCAGCGACTGCTGGGACTCCATCCTCAGCATGTTGATCTCGTCCACGAACAGGATGCCCTTGGACGCCTTGTGTATGGCGCCGACCTCAAGGCGCTCGTGCGCCGGAGTTTCTAGTCCACCGGACTGGAACGGGTCGTGCTTGACGTCGCCCAGCAGCGAACCGGCGTGAGCGCCGGTGGCGTCGATGAACGGTATGGTCGCCCCTTCCTCGTGGGTGATCAGCAGCTTGGGGATCATGAAGTTCTCCTGGCGCTGACCAACGTAACGAGTGGCGAAGAATATCATGGCCGCGGCCATGATGCCGAACAGCAGGATCATGGGGTCCCTGGCGCTCCAGTACAGAACGACCGTCAGGACCATGACCATCATGACGATGGCCGTGATCATGGAGGACTTCTGGGACTTGCGGGCCATGGCCTCCTTCTTTTGAGCTGAAACGATTTCCTTGCCCTTTCCGGCCGGCACGGTGCGGATCCTGGGCTCGTTGGGATCGTCAGCGTTGTGATAGGCGATGACGTCCTGCAGATCGTCCTTGGGGAGGTACTCCGTCATGGACTTGGCCAGCATCGATTTGCCAGTGCCCGGCTCGCCGATGAGCATGACGTGGCGCTTCTGCTCGGCCGCCTTGCGGACGACCTCCACCGCGGAGTCCTGACCGATGACCTGGTCGGAAAGCTTCTCCGGGATCTTGATGTCGGCAGTGCTCGTGAAGGTCTGGGTCTCTATCCAGGTCTCCACGTCCGGTATGTTCACCGCCTTCTCCTTAACATCCTCTTCCATGCTTCACCTTATCTCAAAACCATCCCATGCAAGCGCTGCTATATAAACAAATTCCTCGCAATCAGCGGAATGCGTGATAGGCCAGCAATCGATTTTCTCGAGAGCCGGATTCGACGGTCAAGAATGATATTTCCGTTCGGATTAGTTATTGATTTGCTGGATGACCGACCGACCTCACAAGATCTCTATGCGGAACACTATCGCGCGGTCGAAGTACTGTTACTGTTGGCGATTTTAGTGCCGACAATGCTGCCACTGCTTCTAGGAGGGGGTGGTTTAAGGTGATATCAGTGATATAGTTTTAAATCCAGTAATATTTTCAACATATTATCAGTGATATCTATTTATACATATCATAGTTTAGTGATATATGCAATTATGAGCGGGAAAATTGAGGAAAAGATAATTGAAAAAATAGCCACCAAAACAGAGGGATGGGTGCCTAGAGAGATCTCCGAACTGGGCCTGATCCCTGACATGGCCTTTATGGATGGCGATGCGCTCATCATCGTTGAAACCGCCGCGAGGGGTGATATTCAGTCCTTGGCCCGTTTATCGTTGTACGAAAAACTTGTGCAAGGCCAGGATCGAGAGGTCACCTTGGTTTTGGCGGCTAAAAGCTTCAGCGATCAGGTTCTTGACCTAGCGGTAAGATTGGGTATGAAGACCGTTATGCTTCCCCGGGGAGCCCTGACACCAGGGAAGGACCTGTACCGAGGGAGGGCGAGCATCAAGCTCACCTCGGACAAGTCCTGGAGAGTGGTGAGCCGCCTTCTAAAGGACCAGCCGACGTCGATAAGGAACGTATCACTGAGAGAACAGGTCTCCTACGGTTGGGCCCACGCCGTATGTGAGCACCTGATAAACCAAGGGATGGCAAAAAGGAAAGGCAACGGGTTGGAGGTCACCGACATCGACCGGTTGATCAACGTTGCGGCCTGGGAGCGCCCTTTGCACAGCCTGAGGTCTGTCGATGTTCGAACCGACATCACCGAGGGTTTCGCCTGTGCTAGGGAGGTGGAGAGGACGTTGACGGAAGCGGGCGTCGATCATTCCTTCACCGGATACCTTGCGGGAGCTCTATACACCGGGATGGCCTTTCGACAGGACCTCGTCCAGGTGTATGTGGACGAGGACGAGTTCGATGTTCTGAAGGATATCTATTCGCGCAGTGATGGTAAAGGTGTGGTCATACAGCTCATAAAACCGGACCGGGATGTGACCCTGTGGTCCCGGTTCGTTGATGGATTGCAACTGGCTTCCCCGGGACAAACGCTCCTGGACCTGGCCGGGTCCGGGGCTGGAGCGATCGATCTTCGTCGAGCCGTGCTGAGGGACTATGCCCGCCTATGACCCCGACCCGGTCATCGCCGGATCGCTCGAAGAGCTGAAGTACATCTCGGAACTTATCAAACGATACGAGGACCTCGTTCGTCCGAGGACCGTGCTCATAGGAGGATGGGCGGTTCACTCATTCAACGCATGGTACGGATCGATAGATATCGACCTGATAACTGACACCAGGGGCAAGAAGAGGATCGTCGACCGTCTGAAAAGGGAACGCGGATTCGTCCATCACCGGTCGCTTGACGACAGTCGGAGCATCATGAAGGACGTATCCCCTGGTAGGTCTGTGGTCCTGGACCTTGGTCGCCGCGATATCCCCGATCCCTTTGAAGGTGAAAAGGGCAGTTTAAATTACAACATTTTGGATGACCAGACGGAGTGGAGGGAAGTGGCACCCGGTACCAAGATGCCTGTGCCCAACAGGACCCTGTTGTTGGCCCTCAAACTGAAGGCCTCTTGGGACAGACGGTACCGGCTCGCGAACGGTTCTTCCCACGACCCGGAATGGGAGAGGGGGAAGCTGGTGAAGGACCGGGGAGATGTGATCTCCCTACTGGACCCTGCGCATGGCGGCAGGGATGTTCGGTTGGACGTTCTTGCCGATCACCTGGAAAAATGGCCGTTCCTGAAGGATTGTCTCTTCCAGGCATTGGAGGACCCGGAAGCGATCGCCATGTACCGAAAACTGGATCGATATGACGCAGAGGACCTCATCTCCCGTTTAAAAGAATATTGGGGATGAACAACGACCACCTTTGCTGGAAACAGTATTAACCCTGGCGCCCATCCCCTACCACCCATGTCAGACTGGAAGAGCATGCTGCCGCCGAAGGTCCTGGAGATATTGGCGGAGGACGGCATCACGTCGCTGTATCCGCCGCAGGAGAAGGCGGTGCCTTTGGTCCTGAAGGGCAAGAACCTGGTCCTGGCGGTACCGACAGCTTCCGGTAAGTCCCTGGTCGCCTATCTTGCTGCGGTCAAAAGGGTCCTGGAGGACCATGGCAAGGTCCTGTACATCGTTCCTCTGAAGGCGCTTGCGGCCGAAAAGCTGGAAGAGCTGCGGCGGTTCGAGCAGCTGGGGATAAAAGTGGGCATGTCCATCGGCGACTATGACGACGGTGACCGGGATTTGGACCGCCTGGACATTCTCGTCGCCACGTCCGAGAAGGCCGACGCAATAATGCGCCACCGTGCCGAATGGGTGCGCTCCATGTCCCTGGTCATAGCGGACGAGGTGCACTTGATGAACGACCCCGGGCGGGGGCCGACGCTCGAGATCACGTTAGCGAAGTTCAGGATGCTGAACCCTAAAGTGCAGGTGATCGCGCTATCGGCGACGGTAGGCAATAGCAAGGAGATGGCGGCGTGGCTTAACGCCGAGCATATCGCCATGGACTGGCGCCCGGTGAAGCTGAAGGAAGGGGTGCTTCTAGAGGACACCATCAACTTCACGGACAACACCAGACGTAAGGTGAAGCGCCTGGACGACCAGGTGTGGTCGCTGGTCAAGGACACCATCGACGAGGGCGGTCAGGCGTTGGTGTTCGTCAACACCCGGCGTTCGACGGAAACGCTCGCCGTCAAGTTCGCCCATCTGGTCAAAGAGAAGCCTGATGAGGATGTGGTCAAGCAGCTCAATGATAACTTTCAGGACGAACACACCTCGATCGGCCTATCGCTCAAGGATTGCATCCGCAACGGCATGGCCTTCCACAATGCCGCCCTGAGCAGCGAGCACCGTACGCTCGTGG
>JBFYNB010000014.1:0-23764 GCA_041304605.1 Methanomassiliicoccales archaeon | reverse complement strand
GTCAGTGAACGGCATAACCCTATCAGAGGGGGCCAACCTCATCAGGGTCACCGCCAGGGATGCTTTCAACAACACCGCCTCGGTCACCATAACAGTGACCTTCGAACCGGATGGTGTCGATGAGCCGGAAGACGATGGTCAATGGCTGTTGATTCTAATCGCAGTTTTGATCGCTATCCTGGTGGCGCTCACCCTGTTGATAATGTGGAGGAGGAGCAAGAAAGGGTGATGGTCGAAGCACAAACCCTTTTCACAATTTCTTTTTTTATCATTGACCCGAACGATCTCTGCGATCTGGAAGATCATGAACTGATGATTTATTGAGAAATTAATTCACCAAGACCTAATGGTCGATATCGATACCTTTATGCGGTCGAGCATGAATTAAAACATGTTCCGATATTCACGCTCCAGTTTTTTTGGCCAGGTGAACGGAGTAGGAATCAGGCAGGTCCGTCGGGGCGATCATCTGCAGGTCGTGGACCGTGATGGGGATGCAGGGGGCGGTCTAATGATCAGCAAGCGAACGGACAACATTGGTGTGACTACAGCTATCATTGTGGCAATAATCGTGGTCGTAGCGGTAGGAGGGGTCCTTTCTTACGTTTATCTTTACAATCCTGGTTCGTCGGAAACCCCGTACCCGCTTCAAGTGGGGGACTATGTAGAATATGATCTGGATTACGTGGAGAACCCGCAGACGCCGCATGGTAACAGGACATTGCGGATGGAAGTGGTGGAGATAACCGAATATGCCATGACCATAAACTATACGAACAATCTGGAGGGTTATGTGTATTCTCAGCTGGGAGAGGTGCCTATCGATCAGACGCTTCTGCTGACCTATGACCTTAACGATGCGCCGCCTGGTTATGATGTCACCTCGTTGGGCCGGGAGAACGTGGCGACGGAATGGGGGACCTTGTCCACTGATCATATTAGGGTGGAATATCTGCATCAAGGCATGCCGATGGTCTATGACCTTTGGTTGAAAAAGGGAGTGCCGATAAAGGTCAAAATCACCTACAACGATGTTCCCCAATCCACCTGGATGATCATAGACACCAACCTGGAATTCATAACAGGATGAACGAGGGGAGCGGACATCCGAGCGGTATGTAGCTGAAGTGCTGAGCATATTGGTTGGACCGTGGGACCTCACCCTATATGATGGCCCGGCTCAAAATCCATCGTACAATGATATGAAGGGCCGATCTGCGGCGAATGAAGGTAGCCCAGTCCCGAGGATAATGTGAATAAAATCGAACAAGCTAAAAACGGATGAAAAGTGGACAGGGGGGGATTTGAACCCCCGGCCTCTACCATGCCAAGGTAGCGATCTTCCAGCTGATCTACCTGCCCAGTGGAATTGGCAAAGCTATTTTCTCTATTTAATCTTATCTTAGTGAAACGTGCTGACCTGGTCCAGTTGCAATAAAATGGGATCGAGGAAAGGGTTTCAGCTGCGGCGGAAGAACGCCTTCACGTTGCTGCTGTTCATGTAGAGCACGATTATGATCGGTATGATCAGACCGATCAACAGGCTTCCCACCTCATCCATCTCCAGACCGCCGAGCACCCAGGACAATATGTTCCAGATGATGCCGATGATCACCACGATCATGGTCAGCAGCCAGACGAAGCCCCAGCCCTTGAAGAACCCGAAGGCGGCCAGAATGTAGATCACGCCCATGACCAGGGCGACCATCTCAATGGCCAGGTCCAATCCCTCCAGGTCGACCAGGGCACCGATGGTGATGCCACCGAGTATCATGAAGAGGCCGAACAAGAACAGTAGCACGCCGATTATGGTCACGCCGAGCGGACGGTCCCTACGCACCTTGTTACCCATGCTCGGCAATATTTCCAGGGGATAATAATGCTTACCGGCCGGTTATTAAAGACCGAACCGCTCAGACCTCAAGGGTCTTCTGGAAGCGCATCTTCTCGCCGACTATCCGGGTCGGGTACTCGCCGTTCACGCAGGCCAGGCAAAGCTCGGACTCCGGGATCCCCAGCGCCTCGACGAGACCGGCCTGGCTGATGTAGCCGACCGAGTCGGCGGTGATGAGCTCGGCGATCTGCTGCGGCGTCCGGTTCAAAGCGGCGAACTGCTCCCTGGTCTTCATGTCAACGCCGTAAAAGCAAGGAGCGATAACAGGCGGGCAGCCGATGCGCACGTGAACTTCCTTGGCGCCGGCCCTCCTGGTCATCTGCACTATCTTGAGCATGGTGGTGCCGCGCACGATGGAATCGTCAACGATGACCACCCTCTTCCCGGCCACGGTGGAACGGATCGGATTAAGCTTCAACAGAACGCCCTCGTCCCTCTGGGACTGGTCCGGTAGGATGAACGTCCTTTCGATGTAGCGGTTCTTCATGAACCCCTCTGCGTATGGGATGCCGGAGCCTTCCGCGTATCCCAGGGCGTGAGCGCGACCGGAGTCGGGAACCGGAACCACGACATCGGCCTCCACCGGCTGTTCCTTGGCCAGTATCTTGCCGATGTTGGTGCGGACCTGGTACACCTCGCGCCCGTCTATCACCGCGTCCGGACGGGCGAAGTACACCCATTCGAACATGCAATGCGCCTTGTGAGGCGCGGCGGGGGTGCGCGTGGACGTAACTCCGGTGGGAGTGATCTCCACTATCTCGCCAGGAAGAATGTCCCGGATGAAATCTCCCCGGAGAACGTCGAAGATCGAGCTCTCGGAAGCGAGAACGTAGCCGTTCGGAAGCTTTCCCAGGCATAGGGGACGGAACCCGTAAGGGTCGCGGAACCCGAATATGCGGCCGCCGAGCATCATGGTGATGGAATACGCCCCTTCCAGGGTCTTCATCACGGTCTTGATCGCCCTTATCGGGTCAGGGCTTATGGACAGCTCCGTGGCCATGATGCGGACGATGATCTCGGAGTCGGTGGAGGTCAAGAAGGCCCAGCCCTCCGATTGCAATTTATTACGGATGGAAGCGGCGTTCACGATGTCGCCGTTGTGAGCGAGGGCCAGATCGCCCTCCTTGGTGGTGACGGTTATGGGCTGGCAGTTCTCCGCGCAGGACGAGCCGGACGTGGAATAACGTACGTGACCGATGCCGATGTTGCCGACCAGGCTGTTGTACTGCCTACCGGCCAGGACCTCGTGCACCAGGCCCATTCCCCGGTGATATGAAATGGCCTTGCCGTTGTAAACGGCTATTCCCGCGGCCTCCTGGCCACGATGTTGGATGATCCGTAACGCCTTTTTCAAATGGGGTACGGCATCGCCCTCCAGGGCCATGCCGATGATTCCGCAAAAATGCTTCGGACGGTCATCCTCCAAGGGAGCTACCTCGAACGTCAATGGGTCTTGGCCCAATTATACGTTCTCATGGTGGCGGTCTTGCCATAACCACAGGAAGCGCAGAAGGAAGCGCGTATGTTGTAGGCCCTTCTTCCACACCTGCGGCAGGGGACGTGCGTCTTCTTGTCTCCCATCTTTCCGTGTGCTGCAGTACCTTTCGTCATAAGAGTAACCTCAGGGTGAGATGTAAATTACGTTGTCTCCGCGGACAATGGTTACCGTGAGCTTGCGGACGACCTCGCTGTTGATGAGCTCTTCCGCGTTCTTGAGCACCAGGTTCATGTGCGGATCGTAGCCGTCCAGCACACCACGGTACTCGCGGTTGCCCTTCAACGTGACGATGACCTGGTTGTTTATCGCCTGGTTGAGGACATTCAGGGGTTTCTGCATGCTCACTTCACCTTACCGTGCGAATGAGCGTTCAGTATATGAAGTTTTTGTGCTCCAGCATTCCCTGCGTAGTAGCCAGTCATATGAAAGCCCCCAGCGTCGGTGCGTCCAAACGGTCCATGTCGTAGAATATTATGCCTTCTCTCATGCGTTCCCCGTCCTTCATCCCGGGGAAGAAGGCGGCTAGCAGGGACGTCCTCCAGAGCAGGTCCAGGACGGACGTGGAGAGAACGCCGCCGTACACGTTCGGCCAAGGGTCCTCGTAATCGTAATCGTCCATCAGGTAGAAGGCGTAGCCCATGAAGCTGTCCCGGTTGTTCAGGACCTTGAGGTAATCACGCAGCACCTGGCGGTCCCGGCCCTCGGGCTGCTGCAGCCGGATGTCCTTGATAGGAAGCTCGCCCTTCTTGGTCACGTCGCCCTCCACGCCCATGACGTGCCATTCGACCTTCTGACCCAGAACACGGAACAGGTTCCAGCTGCCGTCCGGGGCGCAGTACACCGGGGCCTGGAACAGTTCGTCCGCGGCCATGGAATCGGTCACCATCTCCAGGGCGGACTTCGACAGCTCGTTCATGGTCTTGGCGTCCAGCGCGGGTTTGGACTTGAGATCGGGAATGGACAGCTCGTCCTCCTCCACGCTCTCCTCCAGCAGCGTCGCGATCAGCCGCAGGTCGGTGAGCTCGTCCAGACGTGCCGATACCTGGGAGCGCACCTTGCTTACGTCGACCTCCAGTCCGGCTTCCTGGCAATTATAGATGAACTCCCGGTAGACGGGAACGGACTCCTTCAGAGTGCGCCTTATCTCCGACTCGTTCTCCTGCACCAATCGCAGCCCTTCCGTCATGGCGTCCTCGCCCTGGTCCAGCCAGACCCCGCGGCAGCTGAGGTCCAGCTCGATCTGGGCCCGGGAGCCGACGTGGATGTGAAACGGGAACTGCCTGCAGAAATGAGGACGGTGCGGGTAGACCTCGCACCTTCCCCCTTGCAGGAACGTGCATGATCCCTGACCTTTCTTCAGAGCGATAGCGTAATGCCGGTGCGGTTCTTTCTTCAGCACCAGACGGTTCGGGTAGTTCTTCTTGAAGAACTCCACTTCTCCTGGAAGGCACTCCGGCTGGCACAGGCAGCACAGCTTGCAGGGGTCCTGGCAAACGAATTTTCGTCCATCAAGCTCGCTAAGGTCCAGCGGAAGCGGTCCATTAAGCATACGATACCTCCATCCCCTTGCGCTCGGTCACGGTCGAGCCTTCCTTCAGGACCAGCTTTCCCCTCAGGAACACCGCCTGCGGGAACAGCGCCTCCCTCCCCTCGTAAGGCGTCCAGCCGCACTTGCTGTGCATCTCGCGCCCTTTAATGACCGCGACCTCCCGAGGGTCGATGACCACCAGGTCGGCCTCCCGACCTTCCGCGATCATACCCTTGTTCAATCCGAAGGTCGCGGCCGGGTTCGAGCAGGCGGACCTGAGCAGGACGTCCAGGGAAAGGAATCCCTTCTTGACCAGGGCCAGCATCATGGCGAAGCCCGTCTCGACGCCGGGGAGCCCGGAGGGAGCCTCGCCGAACCCTCTCTCCTTTTCGTCGGGTGAATGAGGGGCGTGGTCCGTGGCCAGCATCGGAACGTCACCCCGACAGAACGATTGGAACAGTGCCTCCCGGTCGGCCTTGCGCCTCAGGGGAGGATTGACCTTGCCCCAGGCGCCCAGGTCCATGCTGGAATCGAGCAACATGTGGTGCGGCGTTACCTCGAAAGTGATCCCGCTCCCCTTAAGCGATGAAAGCGATTCGGGGCAGCTCACGTGGCACACGTTGATCCGAGCCCGCTCGTGATATCTTTTTAACCTCTCGATGGCCGCCAGCTCCGCCTGGCGGGGACGGCATTCCTCGTGATCGCGCAGGGACCGCTCGTCCATGCGGGAAAGCATGGAGTCCTCCTCGGCGTGCACGCTCACCGGCCTTCCGGTCCGACCGACCGCATCCAAAGCCCTGGCCAGGTCCTTTTCCTCTCTCAGAAGCACGCTCTGCGTGGACGAGCCGAGGAATATCTTGTAGGCCACGCACTTTCCCAACGAAGCAACATCCGTCCTTGGAGAGATGCCGGCGATGATCCCGTAATCTACCCAGGAGCGGCCGGAGACCGCCTCCCGCTTCTCTTTCAGAGATGTCATGTCAACGACAGGCGGCACGGTGTTCGGCATGTCGAGCACGCAAGTGACGCCGCCGTGCAAAGCGGATAAAGAACCGGAAGAGAAGTCCTCCTTTCCGGTCATGCCGGGATCGCGGAAATGAACGTGCGGATCTACCGCTCCAGGAAGTACCAGGCGGTCGCCGAAATCGAAGTGCTCGTCGCCCCGTAGGACCTTCCTCACGCTGACGATGCGCCCGTCCTCGATCCCCACGCAGGCCTTCTGCAGCCTTCCCTGGTAGAACAGCTTGCCCTCTACGACGTCCATGCCATCACTGGGTACGTTCCCGGAGTATTTGACCGTATGGCGACTCCTCGTGGAAGATCTCCGCTTGGAAGGTGTATATCTTCGTCCTCCGGTCGAGCCACATGTCCGGCGTCATCCCGGCCTTCATGCAGGCCTGCTCTAGAAAGGTAGTGGAGTCCCATTCCCATTCCACGGGCACCTGGGGCAGCAGCAATCCTCGGTACATCCCCCGCTCCATTATGAGCCCGTCCCTGCCAATTAAGATGGCCTTTGGCACATCCTTGCGATCGAGGACCTTGAGCTCATCCGGCGGCGTAAGCACGCTCACCTCCACCACCACCTGGTCCAGCTCCTCCGGGCGCAATGGCGGAAAACGCGGGTCGTGGCAGGCCCCCTGGGCCGCTCTGAGTATCGCCTCGGCCAAAGGGAACACCGGTTCCGGATAGCCTATGCAGCCGCGAAGTTCGTCGCCGGGGAAGGTCTTGAGGGTCACGAACGCCCCGCTCTTCTCCCTGAAACTGTCCGGGACGTCAATGCGGTCGATGTCCAGGTCCCTGGTCTCCGCGTCGATGGCCCTGCGGGCCAGCTTAACCGCCATGGCTCCTTCCTGGTCATTCATGCCCGATCCCGGTTGATGTTGACCTGTGCTATCTTAAAACTGTGGATTTTTCTCTCCGCCCGGCATTTCCATTTTTGCAATTTCTGACGGCAAAGATATCTAGTGCCCTCGGGAATATGATTAACATGCAGGCCAAGGAGGTAAGGGAGATACTGGTCCGGGAGGTGATGTCCAGCCGCCCCCGCACGGGAAGGCCGGACATGACCGTGAAGGAAGCAGCGGCCCTGATGCTCCGGGAGGGCGTGGGCAGCCTGATCATACTGGAGGAAGGCGAGCCGGTCGGGATTTTGACCGAAAGAGACCTCCTCTACAAGGTGGTGGCGGTCGGAAAGGTCCCATCGAGGACCAAGGTGGAGAGGATAATGTCCTCACCGGTGATAACCATCACGCCGGAGTCCAACGTGTCCATAGCCGCCAAGCGCATGTCCGATCTGCACCTGAGGCGTCTGCCGGTGGTGGAGGATGACAAGCTCATCGGAATGCTCACCGAGAAGGACATACTGAAGCTGTCCCCGTCGCTGATAGAGCTGACCAGGGAATGGGCGAAGATAGGCGTCAAACCAGGTGCCAACTCGAACAGCTTCGGTAACCTGGCCGGGTACTGCGAGAGCTGCGACTCCTATTCCATAGACCTGAGGCTGGAGAACGGGACCCTACTATGCCCGGACTGCCGCGAAGAATAGATCAATCGAGGTCGATCTTGCGCAGGCGGGGGGCCGGGGCCTCCTTCTTGTCGATCTCCTTGAGCTGGGAGTCGATGAAGGAGCGGAACATCAGCAGAGTTTCCTTGCGGATGTTGTTGTAGTGCTCCTTGACCTCCGGGGGCATGACGTTGCGCGGCATTAACGTGTCCATGGCGGCCAGGAACTCGGTTCCTGACTTCATGAGGTGTACCACGGTGTCCTGCGGCATCGGCCCGGCCTTGAAGGATTGGTACGGTCTTTCCTTTTTCTCGCCCTCGGAACCTTCCTTCTTGCTAACCATATGCATACCTCACTTGAAACTGATGACCAGACGGCCTTCCTTGAACTCGGCCTTGTGCGCTTCCTTCCTCACCAGCGAGTAGGGAAGGGCCACCGAACGCTTGTACCAGCCAACGGTCACAATTAAAACATCGTTCGATTTATATAACTCTACCTGGTCCTTGCTGGAGAAAGGCAGTTTCAGGGACAGCTGGTCCACCCCGTCCCTGCTGTATATCTCCATGCTCTTCTCGGTGGTGTACACCTGCGAGGGGTCTGTATCTCCGAACAGCTGCTCGGCGAGCACCTCCAGTGACTTCTTTCCCACGACCTCGGTGGAGGACTGGTAGGCCTTGAGCATCTTCAGCGGGGAGAAGGATTCCTCGATCATCTGCATGTATCGGGACTGCTCCTCGTACTTGGCCTCCGGATATTGGCCGCGGGCGTCCTCCGGCAGAAGCCGGTTGACGACTATGCATTCCACGGTCAGGTTGTACAACGATAGATAGGTGTAGGCGCGCTTGGTCTCGTTGATCACCATCTTCTCCGGGTTGAGCACCAGGCGAACGGAGGTCGTTCCCGAATCGAGCAGGATCTGGCGCACCGTCTTCATGCGGTCCTTGAGAAGATCGAGGTCGCTGAGGAAGGCGTCGCTGGGCATCGGCATGTTCATGACCTTACCGACGGTCGCCCTGGCCAGACGCACGGTGTTCTTGAATATCTTGTACATCTTGTCGAAGTACCAGTCGGCGGTGTCCGGGAAGCTCAGCAGCCGGAGCGTTTCGGCCGTGGGCGCCGTGTCCATGACCACCACGTCGTAGACCCCGCCCTTCTGAAACTCCTCGATGTAGAAAAGAGCAGACATCAGCTCCATGCCGGGCCACACCGTCATCTCCTTGGAGGATATGGGATCGAGGCCCTGGGAGACCATGAAGTCGCTGAGGTACCTCCCTATCTCCTGCCACCGCGTTTCCATCTCATGGATGACGTCCACCTCGATGGCATCCAGGTTCTTGCTGACCTTCTTGATCTCCCCGGACAGCGGCACGTCCAGGGAATCGGCCAGCGAATGAGCGGAATCCGTGCTTATGGCTATGGTCCGGTAGCCCAACTTGGCGCAGCGCAGGGCGGTCGCCGCGGATACGGAAGTCTTGCCTACGCCGCCCTTGCCAGTATAGATTATGACCCTCGTTCTCTCACCGGAAGGATGCAAGATAAGCGGACCTACTTGAAGGATTGCCTTGCCAATCCATGATAAGTAGAATAAGAGAGTGGCAGGGGAGTGCCGGGGAGGGGGTTCGAACCCCTGACCTTCGGATTTCCCTGGAGAGGGTCTTGTTCCTGATCCCTATGAGTCCGACGCTCCACCAGGCTGAGCCACCCCGGCATTCGGGGAAAGGGTTTACTGTTCGGCCTCGGCCGGAGCCTCGGGGGCTTCCTCGGCCGGAGCTTCGACGACAGCCTCGGGCTCAGCGGGGGCCTCAGGAGCGAACACCGGCTGGTCCTGCGGACCGGCGCCCATCTCCAGCACCTCGGTCTTGCGGATCTCGACCCTCTTGATGGGGACGATGACCTTGCAGACGGTGCCCAAGCGGTGAGCCATCTCGCCATCGATGATGGCCTTGATGATCTCGGAGATGGTCTTTTCCTCGCCCATCTTGGCCATCTCGGCGTCCATCATGGTGCGCAGAGCGGTCTCCTGGGAGGACTGGATGCGCTTCTCGGTGATGCTCATGGGCTTCACGCGGATGAGGTATCCGTCCTTGGTGCGGACGTCGATGACATGGTCGGTCTTGGTCCGCTTGCGGCGCGTTAATCGCCTGATGTAATCGCTGGTCAGGTCCTGGCCGATGAACACGGTGTGCGCATCGAACCCGTTTACGTCCTGAACTTTGAACTTGAGCTTAACGTGCATCTTCGAGAAGTCGCCGTTTATATCGTGGACGGTTGCCTCGGTGGTCCTGCCGATCAGGTTAGTGGCATCGGCGCTGGGGGTTTCGCCCAGCTGGGCCTGGTTGAACATGCGGGGAGCGTATATCTTATACCACTCCTTGGCCTTCCACCGGTCCTTGACCTTCCTTGAGGCGGCCTTCGTAGACGCTTTTTTAGTAGCAGCCAATTAATAGCCTCCAATCGTGAGATGAACTCGGAAACAAGTAACCCTATTAATAAGTTTTCTCCTTGCCAAAACAATCACCATCTTTTTACTGGACAATAAAAAACGAAAGGAAGTGGTTTAACTGTGCCCCATCTCCTGCAGCACCCGCCGCAGGGAGACCATGCTCACCTGGTCCGCCTGGACCCCGTGCTGCGAGAGCCGGGATTCCAGATCGTCGAAGCCTTTTAGGTCGGCCAGAAAGACCGGTACGTAGGAAGAGGTGCCGGTGACGTTCAGCACGGCTATCCTCTCCCCGGCCTTCATCTGGTGACCGTCCAAGGCGGCCTGATACCTGATGAAGCCTTCCAGCTCCTCAGGCATCTCCTCTTGGGTGTATATCCCGACCAGGTGCGCTTTGTCCAATCCAACGCCTCACAGGGTGACCTTGATCTCGTGGGCCTCGAGTCCCAGGGAGGACACGGGCAGGCCCAGAGCGAGGCCGTAGAGCTGCGCCAGGTGGATGACCGGTATGTCGTATCCGGGCAGGTCCTTCTGGCCGCGGTCGAACTGCAGGTGGCAGAACGGGCAGACGTCGATGATGAACTGGGCGTTGACCGCCTTCATGTTCTTCAGCTTGGTCTCGGTGAAGCTCAGGGCGAACTTGGCGTCCCTGCTCCTCACACCGCCGCCGGCTCCGCAGCACATGTTCTTGTCAGCGTAGGGGATGCTCTTCGCGCCGGTCCACTCGACCAGCTCGTCAAGGACGTGAGGCCTCTCGGGGTCGTCGATGTGCTTTATCTTGGTGGGCCTGGAGAAGTGGCATCCGTAGTGCACGGCCACGTTGTAGGACAGCGGCTTGGTGAACTTCTGCTTCATCTTCTCTATGCCTATGTCCTTGAACAGGACGTCAGCGAAGTGGCGCACGTGGACCTTGCCCTCGTACTTCATGCCGATCTCGGACAGGATGATGTTGACCTTCTTCAGAAGCTCAGGGTCCTCCTGCAGCATGTGGTTGGCCTCATACAAAGAGCCGTAGCAGCCGTTGCAGATGGTCAGTATGTCGCAGTCCTGCTTCTCAGCGATACAAAGGTTGCGGGCGGCGAGAGCCAGCCAGGTGGCCTGGTCGAAGGAGCGTATAACTCCGGGAGCGGGGCAGCAGCCGGCTCCGGTCATCTCCCTAAGGTCGTATCCCAGGGTCTTGAACAGCTCCCTGGTGGCCTTCTCTATGCCGGGGTATCTCAAGGGCGCGACGCAGCCCAGGAACAGTGCGAACTTGTCAGCGGCCATTTCAGGCACCTCCGATCAGCTTCTCGAACCCGGTCTTGGCCATGATCTTCTTGAAGTCGGCCATGGCCTGGGGGTCGGCGAGGGTGGTCGGCGGGTTCTCGGAGAGGCCCATGCTGACGCGCAGCTGCTTCAGCTTGTCGGAGGCGGGTACGGTGTGCCCGGTCTTGAGCAGGGAGCGTCCAACCTTCTTGTGGTCCTCGGCCATATAGCCCTTCTGGACGGCCATGTTCCTCATCAGGATGATGATATCGACGATATCGACGTCCCTGGGGCATCTCTCCACGCAGGAGTAGCAGGTGGTGCACATCCACAGGTCCTCCGAGGGGAGGATGTCGTCCTTCAATCCGAGCTGGGCCTTCCTGATCAGCTGCCTGGTGCGGAACGCGGTGGTGCGGCCGGATGGGCAACTGCCAGTGCAGGTTCCGCACTGGTAGCACAGGTCCAAGGTCTTGCCGCCGGCATCGATGATGCTCTGGGCGAAGTCCGGGTCTGGTATCTTGACATTCGACATGAAAGTCTTCCTCTTGTTCCGGGGAGCGGAGATATCCTATATAAAAGTGAACGAAAAATCGTCCGAGTGTTACCTAAATAGGTTACACTAATGGACGGCGTTCGGACGCAACGCCCTCAGCACATCCTCCACCCCCGGCGCCTGCCGGTACAGGCATAATATGGAGTATGGGACGGAAGGCTCGTCGCCCCGGGGACGGTAACCTTTGCGGACCAGAAGTCCCTCGCTGACGAAATGGCTGTACCCGCTGCGTATCAGGGCACCGAGCGACGAATAGGTCCTGATGATGCGGTACGGCCTCTTCTCGGCGTCCAGGGATAGGAACCCCAGCCTCTGCGGTCCGAAACGGTACATGGCGTAATCCTCGCCCTTGCGCACATGGAGCAGGCGATCGTTCCCCACCTCCTCCCAGCTGTAACCCTCCGACTCGTAGGCGAACAGGGGATCGTCCAGAAGGACCAGGTCCAGCAGGCCGGCCTGGAAGTCGGTGATGTTGTGTCGATCGTCGGATATCACAACGTCGGTCTCGCCCTTGGGGTCCGCCGCGTTCAAGGCCTGCATCAGCAGCTCTTCCGTAAGAGGCGTGCAGGCCACCGCCAGCTGCTGCCGCTCCTTGAGCTTGCCCTGCAATGCCAACTGCTCCTTGGCGATGCTCTCCCCGAGCTCGTTCAGCACCGTACCCCGGGCGCCGCTTTCCATTATGGGGGAGCCGGCCTTCACCTCCACCTGGCGGAGATGCCGGCACAGGACGGGGGCGGATATGCCTAACGAGCGGGCGGCGGCCCTCTGGGTTCCGTTCAAGTACAGCGCCAGCACGGCCTTGGACTGCTTATCTGTCAGCGCGTGACCGTTGACCTGTACGGTGAGCGAAGCCTGCACCCGGGCCATGTACCACCGATGACCTAGGGATTAGATTAATCCGCCGTCCCGGGCCGGAAAGGGCAAAGTTAATAACCGCCGCCCTTCTTCGGCGGCACGATGAAAGCGTCCCGTTTGTTGCTGGGTATCGGCAGCCCCATCGTCTGCGACGATGGACTTGGCTTCCGGGTCGTGGAAGAGATCAAGAACATGGACCTGCCGGACCTGGATACGGACCAGCAGTCGGTGAGCGGCCTTGACCTGATCGAGATAATGATGGACTACAAGAAGGTGGTCGTGGTGGATGCCATCGTCACCGAGAAGTTTCCGGCCGGTACGGTAATGCTGCTCGAGCCTGAGGATTTCAAGAACGCTGTGCACGGGACGAACCCGCACGAGACCAACGTTCACATGGCCATCAAGCTCGGACAGAGCCTTTTCCCAGAGCGCATGCCCGTGGACATCAAGTTCATAGCGGTGGAGGTGAACGACGTTTACACCGTCACCGACGTGATGACCGAGGACGTGGAGAAGGCCGTCCCGGCCGCCGTGCAAGCGGTCCTCAAGGTCCTGAACGATTAAAAGTCGAGGGCCTGCATACGCCTGGCGGCCGCCTCCCCCTCCTTCTGGGGGGCGAGCACCGCCGCGCACATCCTTTTTCTCTGGAACACCTCGCTGATGACGCGCATCACGTCCTCGCGGTTGACCTTCTCGAAGTCGGCGATGGACCGTTCGGCATCGGCCAGCTCACCGTTCATCATGTAATGTTCGCCCTGCCAGTACAGGCGGCTGTCGGTGCCCTCCAGTTTCCGCACCAGCATGCCCTTGATCCAGCGCTTGGCCCTACGCACCTCGTCCTCCGTCGGCCCCTGGTCCTTGAAAAGAGACATCTCCTTGGCCAGGGTCCTCAGGACCTGGTCCAGTTTTCCGATCGACGCGGAGAAGAAGGTGTCCACGATCCCGCAGTCGGTGTAAGATTGAGGGAAGGTGCTGATGTGATACACCAGCCCCTGGTCCTCCCGCACCGTCTGATAGAGCCGGGACGATGTTCCGCCGCCGAGTATGATGCAGGCGACCGTCAGCGCCTTGCGGTCCGGGTGCTTGCCTGGCAGCCCCGGGAAGCCAAGCTCCACGTAGGCCTGGTCCCCCTCCTTCGGAAATACCTTGGTGCATGCTTTCGGCGAAGGCGGCATCCGCCCGTTCTGCTTCTTGGCCCGGGCCAGATCGTCGAACGTCCTTTCGGTCCAGGACAACACGTCCTCCGCGGACACGTGTCCGCAGGCCACCACGCACAAGTTCGGCGGCCTGTAGTGCTCCTCGAAGAAGTTGCGCAGGTCGGCGGCCTTGAGGTTCTTCACGCACTCCGGCCTGCCGGTCTCGGTGTTGGCCATGGGATGCCCTTCCCAGATCGAGCGGTCCAGTAGCACCCGGCAGTAATCCTCCGGGTCGTCCTCCAGCATGCTTATCTCCTGGAGCACCACGCCCCGTTCCAATTCCACATGCTCCTCGTCGATGAGGGGAGCGGTCATCATGTCCGCCATAAGCCCCTTCATGACGTCGAACGTCTCATCCAGGGAGAACACGTGGAAGGAGGTGGACTCCTTGGTGGTATAGGCGTTCATTTCCCCGCCCGCCCCTTCCACCAGTTCCGAGAACTGCCTGGCGTTGCGCTTCTGCGTTCCCTTGAACATTATGTGCTCCAGGAAGTGGGCCGTGCCACAATTGCTCTTGTCCTCGTCCCGGCAGCCTACGCTGAAATTGACGGACAGCGCGGCCGTCCGGGAGCGGGGGACCTCCTCCACGATCACCGGTATACCCGCTGTGGTCCTGTGCAAACCTAAACTCGAATCCACCACGCCCCTGGAACGCTTTACCTGGATAATGGACTTTCGATTGGGGGACCGTCAAGTATTAAGCCCCTCAGCTGCCTTTGAACGCTTGTGAGCCCTATGAACGATGGCGATATATTCATCCATGAGTACGACGACGTCGACCTGAAGGACGGGATGGTCGTGGTCGGGTTCCCCAGCGTCGGGCTGGTTAGCTCCATAGCCTCCAACTACATAGTCCGCACCATGAAGCTGGCGCGGAGGGCGGCCATCATCTCCAAGCATTTCCCTCCGTTCACCATAATTCACGAGGGCGTTCCCTCGCCCCCGGTCCGCATCTACGCCGGCCAGAGGGATTGCGAGAAAGGCGAACGTTGCGAGAAGCTCGCCGTCATCACATGCGAGTTCATGCCCCAGCCGGACCTCATCAAGGAGCTGTCGGACGACATCCTGGGCTGGTGCAAGAAGAAGGGGATAGCCACCATTCTGACCCTGGAAGGGATAAACGTAGGCGGCAGTGGCGAGACCAAGGTCTTCGGGGTGGGGACCACGGAACGCACGAGGGAGATGCTCAAGACCTACGGCATCAAGGAACTAAGGGATGGCATGGTCACCGGCATATCCGGACTGTTGCTGTCCGAAGGCGAACGCTACCAGATGGACGTCATCTGCCTGCTGGGCTCCGCCCGCACGGACGTTCCGGACGCCCGGGGCGCGGCGAACCTCCTGGAGGTGGTCGGCGACATGCTGCCCGAGATAAAGCTGGACCCGGAGCCGCTGATCAAGGAGGCCGAGCTGATCGAGAGCGAGATGCAGAAGGCCATGGAGTCCGTTCAGCAGCCGAAGAAGCCGACGGAGTACTCCCAGCTCTACGGCTGAGCTAGTGCTCGTTGGGCGGTGGGGAGGGCTCCTTCGTCTCGAACACCTTCTTTCCGGCCATGAACAGCTCCATGCTCACCAGTTCACCGATCAACCGTCCCTGGCCATCCACCACCGGCAGGTCATTGAGATGGTCGTCGATCATAATCTTCATGGCCGCTGACAGCTTCGTCTCCCTGGTCACGGTCCGCCCTTTCACCATGATGTCCTCCGCATTCTCCTTGAGCGTGTCCTTCAGGAAGCGTAAGAACGACGTTCCCCCATATTCGCGTACCCCAAGGCGGTAGCCCATCAGTCTGAGGACGGTCTCCGTGCTCACCGTTCCTATGTACCTGCCCTCGGCATCGGTCACGTAGACCTTTCGGGACAGCGGATTGGCCAGCATCTGGTCGACGACCATGGCGATGGTGGCGCTCTTCCCCACCAAAGAGGGCTTGAGCACGAACTTGTCGAAGACGTCGTCCACAAGCACGTCCTCGAACCTCTTCTCGGTCTTTGGCATGCGGGGTTATTCCAAGTAAGGATACATTACGATTGCGGCGGAGGTCGTTTGAGGCATCAATGCTGGATATGTGGAAACAAAGCCTAGTGAAATGAATATATAGACGCTGGCCGCATACTGTGGATGGGATGGCTAAGCGTCAGTTTGTGAAGAAGGTCTGCCTCTTGGGGGACGGGGAGGTGGGGAAGACCAGTCTCATCCGACGCTATGTGCTGGATATTTTTGACGACCAGTACATACAGACCTTTGGGGCCAAGGTGAGCAAGAAGGTCCTGGACCTGGAGGATGTTAACCTGACCCTAATGATCTGGGACGTTCTGGGCCAGAAGACCCAGAAGGCGCTTCATTCCACTTATTACGCGGGAGCTAACGGGGCGTTCCTGGTCTGCGACATGACCCGGCCGGAGACGTTCGAGCATATGAAGCACTGGGCGGCCGACCTGCTGGAGGTGTCCGGGGAGATACCGGTCATCATCCTGGGGAACAAGTGCGACCTGGAGATGAAGATCGACCCTCTGGACCTGGAGGACTTCGCTGCCACGCTCGGTTGTTCCGTACTGTTGACCAGCGCCAAGACCGGACAGAACGTCCAGGAAGCGTTCCAGGCCCTTGGCGAACTCACCATGGAGGGATGACGTGGGCAAAGACATGCGGCCATTCTTCGTCATGCCTGGATCGGCCTTAAAGGACCTGCGCGATGAACTTGAACTGCTGAACGGGAACGATGCTGGGCGGACCATGGAACGCTACGGCTTCCGGGCCGGCGTCGGACTGGTCCGCACGCTCGGTCTGGAATGCGCCGATATTCAGGAGGCAAAGGCCATCATCGAACAGGTCTGGACGGAGACCGGACTTTCCCGGATGAACATCGAGATGATCAACGAGACGGAGATAGTCATCACCTTCAAGGAGTCGGTGGAGGCCGATAACGGAGATCATTGCGACTTCACCCGCGGCTACATCTCCGGGATCATATCCTCGCTGATGCGCCGCCGTTACGATTCTTACGAGGCGTCGTGCATATCCGACGGGGCCGGAAAGTGCGTTCACGTTCTGACTCCATCTACCACGTATCCGACGGAGAAGGGAGACGTGGCGAGGAGGGATGATACCGGACGGAAGTACCTGCTGGAGCCGGGAACTTCCTATCTGGTGGAATCGTCATCGCTAGATGCCGCATACCAGATGTACAGGGACCAGGTGGCGGAGGGATGCACCGGAATGGTGCTGGCCCGAGAGTACCCGGAGAAGGTCCAGAAGATGTACGGCGTCAGCGAAGGGGCTTTGCTCTGGTTATCGTACGAAAGAGGAAAGCGATTCGCCCGGGAGCCGACCGACATCCCCATGATCTACAGCGAGATCAAGAACTTCTTCGAAGCGAACAGCAGGGCGGTGGTGCTCCTGTCCGGACTGGAGTACCTGATCAGCCAGAACAACTTCCTGAAAGTGCTCAAGCTGCTCCAGCTGCTCAACGACAACGTGTCCATGACCGGGTCCATGCTCATCATCCCGGTGGTGGCGGAAGCTTTGAACCCCCAGGACGTCAAGATGCTGGAGCGCGAGCTGCGCGTTTTGGAAATAGATTGAAGGCAAACCTTAAATCAGCATTCACTTTTACTTCGAACTATGAATCTAGTCCCGAAGAAGTTCTTCGTCACCCAGGGATCTGCCGTTAGCAAGGTCTCCGACCTCAATGCCTTCGATGAAGCCCTGATGAAGGCGAAGATCGGCGAGCAGAACCTGGTCTCCGTATCCTCCGTGCTTCCCATTGGCGCCAAGAAGGTCGCCGCCAGGGAGCTGCCCATGGGCGCCATCACCCACTGCGTCCTGGCCCAGATGAGGGGCGGCGAAGGCGAGATGATCTCCGCCGGGATCGCTTACGCCCAGCGCAAGGATGGCAAGGGCGGCTATGTCGCCGAGGGCCACATGCACGGGACCAAGAAGGCCTTGAAGGAAGTTCTGGAGTGGAAGATGAACGAGATGTCCGCCCTGCGCGGGATCCAGCTCTGCCGCATCAACTACGCCATCGAGGAGCTGTCCATCCCCATGGACCACTACGGTACCTGCCTGGGCGCCCTGGTCTTCGTCGAATACTGATGTTCGGAGCCGTGGTCTGCCCCCGCTGCCGAAAGGGCTTCGCGGTGGACCTGGAGCATCGCTCCTCCTCCTGCCCGCACTGCGGACGCCTGGTGCAGACCCGCCGGATGAAGACCCATTTCACCTCAAATTCTGCTTCGCTCACCGCACAGGCTGTGGCCGAACTCAACACCAGAGGCCGGGAGCTGAAGGGGTTCAAGGGGAAGTTGGATATGGAGAAGAAAGCGCCTCCCTTCAAGCCGTCCACGCTGGAGGACCTGGCCAAGGAGCTTTCGGAATTCGATGTGGCCGAACTCGATAAGGCCTTGGACAGGAGGATGGACGCCGAGGAGGCGCTGCGGCGCCTGCTGTCCTCCGGTCTCATCTACGAGTGCGCCCCCGGCCGCTACCGGGTAGCCTAGAAATCCTCTCTGGCCATTACCATTTTCAGGGACACCGTCTCCTCGCTCTCCTCATAGCTGACCACTTCCCACTGTTCATCGTAGATGGGCATCCTGTTGCCAGGCGTGGAAAGAGGAACGGAATACCTGACGTGATGGTAGGCGTTGAACAGATCGTCAGCGTCCCCGTTGTCGGTGTACTCGCAGAAGAGGTTAGGCATCCAGACCAGGAACTTGTCGTTCACTAGGTCGATGGTGACGTTGGTACCTCCATCCTCGGTGGGCATGAACATCTGCACCCAGGCGTGCCCGCCCATCTCACCGCTGCCGGGACTGTAAACGGCGCCTAGCTGCAGCCAGGCCGGCACCCCGGCCGAACGGGCCAATGCGCAGAACAGTATGGACTGGTCGTCGCAGTCGCCTTTCCTCTCCTGGAGCGTTTGCAGGGACGACAGCGGACCGTCCGTCCCTGTCCAGATGTAATAGTCCACGTTCTCGTCGATCCAGTCGTATATGGCCTTGGCGATGAGGTACACGTTCGTCTCGTCACCCACGATGTCCTCCTGCAGAGCCTGGATCTCCGGGTCGTTCACGATGATCCTCCATTGGTCGCCCAGGTAGCTGTCCTGGTAGTATTGCGGTAGCTCGTCCTTTTCCAGGACGCTTCCCCCGTCCAGGTCCCACACCTTAATCCTCTGGGTTACCTCGATCGTCATGGTCAGGGTGAACGTGCCTTGCAGGTCCTCACCTTCCCAGACCATGGTCTCGTACGTCCCGTTGTCCCATAGATGATTATAGGGCGGGGAGACGGTCAGCTGGTCCACCTTCTGGAGATAGGCGCCGTCACCGACGATGCTTTTGGGCCTGGGAAGATCGACCGTGTAGCTGGATATCTCACCGCCGTTGGCGTCCAGCGTCAGCATCCGCACGATCTCCATCTGGACCTCCTCCGGGTATTGAGGGGAGAAGGGGTCCACCAAAAACTTCTTTAAAAGGTCCTGGGTGGGCGGCAACATGAGCAGCAGGACCACGACCAGGATGACGGCCACTACCACCAGCGTTCTGCCGACCTTGCGGCTGCGTTCGGACACGCTCGTTCCAGCGAGTTCTGGCTAAATCATCCTTTCGCCTTTTGCATCGCCTTCAGGGCGTCCTTCACCACTGCCGGGAGAAGGTGGCGGTGCACCTGGAGATAGTAATAGACGACCAGCAAGGTCGCCAAGATCACGCCGGTCCAGGCCAGGAATATGTTGTCGAAGTTGAGCGGGATGGCCATGAGCAGGTTGAACCCGATGTGCAATAGTCCCGCCTGAGCGAAATAGCCCCGGACCTCCCCGCGGGCCACGCCGGTGCCGATCATCGCCCCGGCGGAAGCGTGCAGGAGCACCATCTGGAATCCGAGAACGATCGCGGTGAGCCAGCCCAAGGCGTCCAGACCGTCATATTGCTGCAGGGTGTAGAACACCGCCCCGAAGGCCATGGTGCTGCCTATGCCCAGTCCCAGCGACAGCCCGTAGAAGGAGGTGTCCAGCTTGCGGGCGAAGCGCGGCATGTTGAGTATGATCAGTTTAATGAGCTCCTCGAACACCGCGAACAGCAGGGCGAACAGAAGGTAGCCCAGGTTGAAGTAGGACTGCAGAACGTAGACTATGACACCGATGACCATTCCAACCGCCAGCAGCGCGAACAGCTTGCGGTCGTCGAAGAAGGGCCTCTCCACCTTCGGATAGGTGTAATCGCGTAGGGTCCAGAACATCAGGGCCAGGGCCGGACCTACGCCCAATGCCGCGGCCAACATCATCGTCCAATCCATGTCCGGCTCGCTCCACTTCCCTGCGATTATTTAACGCCTGCGTAGGCCGGTCTTCCTTCCCCGGCCTTGACCAGCTTGTCATAATAGTGCGCAACGACGCAAGCTTCGGCGCACTTGCCGCACTGGCGGCACTTGCGATCGTCGACCTTGAGCTGCCCGTCGGCAGTTATCGCTCCGAACTTGCAGTTACGCTCGCATATCCGGCAGTTGGTGCAGAGCTGCCCGCGCAGGAATGCTTCAACCCCGGCCCGGAACAACGCCTGCGCGGTATCCATGGTCGGCGCTACGGCGGAAATATGCCCGCCGCCGAACATCTTCAGGGTGCCGTCCCTGGTCTTCACCATCACCACCTCGAACTCCGGGGAGTACTTCACCTTGCCCACGGTCTTGAGCACCTCCGCCACCTGCGCGAAGTCCCTCTTCCTAGGCACGGTCAGCACGCCCTCCATGGAGAAACCGCCGGCCACGCAGGGACTAGCCCCCTTGGATATCCTAAGCTCCATGCTATCGCTCCTCATCTGCGGCACCTTCATCTGCAACTCCTCGGCCACCAGCCTCATCTTGGGCGGCAGGGATTTCCAGCGCCAGAATCCGTAACGCACGAACTCCGGCGAGACCCCGACCTGCTTTCCCCACTCGCCAAGCGACGTTTCCCATTGCGCGTGCAGGTCCGGGTGTATCTTCCCGGTGGCCTTCCACTCGCTGCCCAAACAGGAAGCGCACAGGTAGCAGCCTATGCGCTCGAAATCCTCCTCGTACAGGGGGTTGAACTCCAGGTCCTCCATCCATATGTAGCCCCAGACCTCCGCCGCGATCCAGTGGCGGATGGGGTTGAGCACGGTCTGGTTGGGGACGAACGGGTTGCGTTCCACGAAACCGATGTCCATCCGGGCGAACGATTCCAGGGCGCGGTTCCCTTCGATGGTGACCGTCCCGTCGCGGTAGTTGTCCTCGATCAGGGAGGTCAGCGGACCGAGCTTGCAGACCTTGCAGCACCAGCGGAAGTCCTTGGCCGGCGGGCCGAACGTGCCGACGTTGTCCCAGAAGGCGTTTCCGGCCTTGGCGATCTTGAGACGCTCGTTCCTGCTCCTGGCGAAGGATTGGACGTACTGCACCGTCTCCGGGAACTCCAGCCCGGTGTCCACGAACAGCAGGTCGAACTTCCTGAGGGCCTTTTTAGCAAGACCGTAGCAGGCCAGGGAGTCCTTGCCCCCGGAGAAGGATAGAGTGATGGGGAGCTTGCTGTTATTGACGAAGGAGCGGATATCGCTGACGACCACGGCCTCCAGCTGCTCCAGGTGCTTGCGGTTGGCCTTGACGAAATCGTTCCAGTCCGCCGAGACCAGCGGGAACGGTACGTCAGCCTTGCATATGCTGCGCAGGTGTATGACCTTCTCGCCCTCCTTCACCTGGGACGAATCGACCCGGGCCTCACCGGCGGCGATGTTGTTGCCCATGACGACCACGACCGGGTCGCCGGCCTTGAAATCGCCAGAGAACTCTATGACGTCCGCACCGTCCAGCTTCTTGCCCTTGAGGTGGCCCTGCGGGCGCCTGGCCTTGACCACGCCCTTGCGCGCCATCTTGGCCAGGAGAGCCGCTCCTTCCGCCTTCAGCTCAAGAGTGAAATCGTCCTTGACCAGCTCGAAACGGATCACGGCCACTATCCGCCCGTCCAGGACCACCTCGTCGGTGCGGTCCTCGCCGGCCACCTTGTTCAGGAAAACGTTCCTGGTTCGAAGTAACCCGGAAGTGCCGAAGTGCCTGTGGAACAGGTCGGCGACGGTGTCCACCCCTTTCCCGAAACAGGGTCGCATGTCCCCGGGCGCGGAGACCTCGAACTCCCGTCCGGGGCGGCCGCAGATCCCACAGATCTCGCCCAGGACCAGGGTGCCGCAGGTGTCGCACCACCGGAAGATGACCTTGCCGTGCTGGTAATGTCTCATTTCCGCAAGCTATCATGTGCGGTCATACTTCAATCTTCTCCTGCGGCGTGGACGGGCAACTTTTATTAATGAGGGGGTGCAGTGGACGTTCGCAATGTACGACGAGTACGGGAACCTGGTGATCCCGCAGAATTACGGACGAATTCGCTTTGGCCGACAGGAGCTGGTCCAAATAGCGATCAGCGTGATCGTTCTGACCGTAGCCTTCACCATAGTGTTGCTGGGAGGTTTCATGGGAGATCTGGGAAGCTACACCGCTGCACTGTGGCTGTTCGCCCTGGGGGTTTCGGCCGTCGTCGCCATAACTGGTTTCCTGCTGCACGAGCTGGCCCACAAGTTCGTCGCTCAGCGCTACGGGGCGTGGGCCGAGTTCCGCATGTATCCGACGGGGCTGTTCATGGCCTTGATATTCTCCTTCCTGGGATTCCTGTTCGCCGCCCCCGGGGCGGTTTACATTTCAGGAAGGATCAACCGGAAGCAGAACGGCATCATATCTTTGGCCGGGCCGGTGACCAACATCGCCTTCGGTTCGGTGTTCATAGCCTTGTGGCTTATCTTTCCGGACGCCGGGATCTGGAGCGTGGCCTTCAACTTGATCGGCCGATTGTCCCTATTGCTCGCCGCGTTCAACCTGCTGCCCTTCGGACCTTTGGACGGAAGGAAGGTCTGGGCCTGGAACCCCACCTACTGGGTATTGTCGATGGCGCTCGCCGTAGCCCTGCTGATGCTAGGCTGGGGCTTCTTCACTTGAGGTCCCGGCAAGGATAGCGCAGGTCGCGGATTATCCCGCCCTCCCACTGCATCAGCTTGCCGGGGTTCAGGATGTCCTTGGGGTCCATGGCTTTCTTCAGGGTCAGCATGGTCTGCCAGGCGTCCGGTCGTTCCCTCATCATGTAGGGCGCTTTGGATATCCCGACCCCGTGCTCTCCGGTGACCGTCCCCCCTAATGAGATAACGGCATCGAATATCTGGCCGACGGCCCTTTCGCCCCGCCTCCAGGAATCCTCCGAGCATGGGTCCAGCAACATCTTGGTGTGCAGGTTCCCATCGGCCGCGTGACCGTACGTTCCCACGATGACCTGGTTCTCCTCGGCTATGCGGTGGAAAGCAACGACCGCATCGGGGATCTTTGAGATGGGGACCGCCATGTCATCGGCCAGCGAAACGGACACGAGCTGGTCCCCCAGGCGGCTGAGGGCGGACATGACCGACTTGCGCGCGCTGGTCCATTTGGCCATCTGCTTGCTGTCATCGGACACCTGAACGCTGGAGGCGCCGCTCTTTCGAGCCACGTCCTCAACCACCTTCAGCTCCTTGGCCACCATCTCCGGCTCCCCGTCCACCTCGATCATGCATATGGCCTGGACGTCCGGAAGGCCGGCCCCGACCGCCTTGTTGACGGCCCGGATGCAGATGTCGTCCATCAGCTCGGTGGCTGACGGTATGAGCGGGACGGAAATGAGGTTCGAAACGCACTTCCCGGCGTCCTCCAGACGGTCGAAGGCCGCCAGCACCATGGCCGATCTCTTCGGCTTGGGGGCGACCTTCAGGGTAACCTTGGTGATTATTCCTAGCGTTCCCTCGCTGCCGACGAACAAACGTTCCAGCTGGTAGCCGGAGGAGTTCTTGATGGTGTTCGTGCCCACGTGGATGATCGAGCCGTCAGCGAGAACGACCTCCAGCCCGAGCACGTAGTCCCTGGTGGCACCATACTTCACCGCCCTCATGCCCGAAGCGTTCGTGGCCACCATCCCGCCGATGGTGCAGGCCTCGCCGCTTCCCGGCGTGGGAGGGAAGAAGAACTTGAACGGCGCCAACGC
>JBFYNB010000013.1:0-25488 GCA_041304605.1 Methanomassiliicoccales archaeon | reverse complement strand
GGAGAGGGCGCTGCGCATGGAGTCGTGGCTGAGCGTTCCGTTGGCGTAGCCGATGCGTATGGCCAACAGGTACATGGCCAGAAGTTGGGTTAAGAACGTTTTTGTCGCCGCCACGCCGATCTCCGGACCGGCCTTGGTGTAGAGGACCTCGTCCACCTCCCTGGTTATGGTCGAACCGACCACGTTCGTAACCGCCAACGTGCGGCAGCCCCGGCGCCTGGCCTCCCTTGCCGCGGCGAGCGTATCGGCGGTCTCCCCGCTTTGAGTTATCAGAATTACCAGCGGGGCCTCCCGGGCCCCTGGCGAATAGCGGTACTCGGAGGCCAGTTCCAGCGTGGTGGGCACCCCGGAGAACTCCTCCATGGCGTACTTGCCGACCATGGCCGCGTGGAACGAGGAACCGCAGGCCACCAGCTTGACCGACTGGAAGTCCATTTTCGGAAGAACCTCTCCGTTCTCTATGAGGTCCAACGCCCCGAGCAAAGTGTTGTGGATGGCGTTCGGCCCCTCGAATATCTCCTTGAGCATGAAGTGCTCGAAGCCGCCCTTCTGGGCGTCCTCGGCGGACCAGGTGACCACGGACGCATCCCTTTTCACCACCGCTCCGTCGTGGTCGTGTACCGTCACTCCGTTCGGCGTCAGAGACACGGTCTCTCCGTCCATTATGTACAGGACCTGGTTGGTATAGCTGAGCAATGCCGTGACGTCAGAGGCCAGGAAGTTCTCCTTGACCCCCAGACCCACCACCAGCGGGTTCTCCTTGCGGGCGGCGGCGATCTCCTGGCTCCCTTCCAGAACAGCGGCTATGGCATACGTGCCCTGTATCTCCCGGACCGTGTCGGCCAGGGCCTGGCGCAGATCGCCGGAGAAATGCGTCTCCATAAGATGCACCACGACCTCGGTGTCCGTCTCGGAGGTGAAGTGATGCCCTTCCGATTCCAGCTTCTCGCGAAGAGCGGTGTAGTTCTCAATGATTCCGTTGTGAACGATAGCCAGCTTCCCGTCGCAGGACACGAACGGATGAGCGTTCCGGTCGGACGGCCGACCGCAGGTGGCCCAGCGGGTGTGCCCTATGCCAGTACGTCCTTCGAACTTGGGGAGCACCTTCTGCAGGACCTCCAGCTCCCCCTGCCTTTTCAGCAGCACCAGGCGCCCGTCCTCCACCATGGCCACTCCGGCGGAATCGTAACCGCGGTACTCCAAGCGTTTCAGACCGTCCATCAGCACCTCCGAGGCCCGGCGGTGACCTGAGTATCCGACTATGCCGCACATCAGACCACTATGCTCCTGTCCTCGAGGGTCCCGCTGACCTTGGCGCCGTCGCCCACGCGTGAGTTCGCACCCACGATGGTTCCGGCGGAAAGCACCACCTTGGGACCTATCTGGGTGAACTCGCCGACCATGCTGCCGGCCTTCTCGATCTTGAAGAAGTCGTCCTCCACCCGGACCTGGGCCAGGCCGGAGGGCGCGGAGAAGCCGGTCATTATCCGGCACCCGTCATCGATCACCGCCCGGGATATGTGGGCGTGGGAACCGATGAACACGTTGTTCATGATCATGGAATTGTTGACGAAGGTGTAGGGAGCGATGTGCACCCCGTTGCCGATGCTGGTCGTGGGAAAGATGGTAACGTAAGGACCGATCTCGCATCCCTCTCCTATGGACACCGGCCCCTCGATGTAGCAGCCGGCGCGTATCCTGGAACCGGCGCCCACGTACACCGGGCCGCGCATCGTCACGCCTGACTCGATGGTCCCGGTGGTCTCCTGGCCGGACAGGCTGAAGGCGTATTCGTTCAAACGGATGAGGTCCCACGGATAGACGGCGTCCATCCAGCGTCCGGTGGAGCGCACCGCCTCGATCTTGAGGCGGGGCATGCAGCTGTGCAGCACATGGGTGATGCCGGACTTTCCGGCCATCACGCCCTTCTCCAGATGGTCGAAGATGCTGGGCGAGAAGCGGTAGATGCCGGTGTTGATTATGTTGCCCACCTTCTTGTCGGGCTTCTCGATGATGTCCACCACCCGGCCGGACTCGATCTGCACCACGCCGTACTTGGAGGGCATCTCTGAATCCGTAACCAGCATGGCATTGCCCCCCTTGTGCTTCAGAAGGTCGGATATCACCTGGGCGTCGATGATGTTGTCCCCCGCCACCATGATGAAGTCCTCCTTGATCTGGCCACGGACCGCCAGGGCGGCGTGGGCGGTGCCCAGCTGCTTCTCCTGTATGGCATAGGATATCTTGACCCCGAAGCGCGAGCCGTTCCCGAAGAAGGACATTATGCGCTCCTTCATGTAACCCACGACCAGGATGATCTCGGTGATGCCATTGGCCGCCAAGGCCCGAACGACATATTCCAGAATGGGGCGGTTGCCGATGGGGATCATGACCTTCGGCCGGGAAACGGTGAACGGACGGAGCCTGGTCCCCTCCCCGGCGGCCAGAATGACAGCTTTCATCAAAGGGTCCTCTGGGCATAGCCATCCCTGTGGCCGTTTATTAATCTTTTTCGCCCTCTCTGATTGACGGTAACTGATAATGGGGAGGAAAGTTGTTTAAAAATCGACAGGGGTCAAGCGCCCAAGGTTCAGCAGATGCCCGACCCCCTCAATTCATCATTGCCTATCGAGATCGTGCGATTCCTCGAGAACCCCGGAGGGCATTCTCTGATCGTAAGGGGGAACGCCGGAACCGGAAAGACCACCTTCGTGCTGCAGGTGGCTGAGGAGTTCAAGGACCGGCAGAGGGCGCATTACCTTTCCACCCGAGTTTCCGACTCGTCCTTGCTCAGGCAGTTCCCCTGGTTGGCCGAACGGCTCATAACCAGGGAGGAGACCGGGACCAGGCGCCGCTCGGGCTTCGGAAGGCTGAAGGGAATGGGATCCGGCGACCTGGTCGTGCCCCGGAAGGAGATGACGGTCTCCATCGGCCGGACCATGCCCGACCTGGAGAAGCTGTACGACCTGGTGGAGAAGGGCGGGGAGCGGGTCCTGGTCATAATAGACAGCATCGACGCTCTGGCCGACAGGTACGAACTGCAGTGCCGGGAGCTCATGATCGCCCTGCAGCGGGACCTGGTGGAAGGGCAGGGAGCTAATCTGCTCTTCGTCCTGGAGAGCAACGACCACATGCTCGACTATCTCGGCGACGGGGTGGTGGAGTGCAGCCGGGTGGAGCACGAGCGCCGCTTGCTGCGGGAGATGGACCTGATGAAGCTGCGCGGGGTGGAGGTGCAGCAGCCCCTCTACCTTTTCAGCCTGAAGGGCGGCAAGTTCCGCTGCTTCGGCGCCAGGTGGGACCGGGGTTGCGGCACGAGCAAGGAGTTCATCAGGCCGGATGACCCCTCGGGGCGCCTATCCTACGGAATAATCGACCTGGACGAGATGACCGGGGGCTTGTCCCCGGGAGCGGTGACCCTCATAGAGCTGGGTGCCGGGCTCCCCCCCACGGTGAGCGGGATCCTGGAGGGGTCGCTCGTATCGAGCTTTGCCAAGGCCGGACGGGGGGTGCTGTGGGTTCCGCTGCGAAAGGAGAGCGGAGCTGGCGCGAGGGGTTTGCTGCAGAACTCCCTTTCGGACCAGGACATGGAGAAGGCCGTAAGAGTCGTGGAGCCAGCCTCCCAGATGGACCTGTCAAGCGGACGGTACGTCATGGGAGTTGAAGGATCCATAGTGTCCGACGACCTGAAGTGGAAGAACATCGCCTACGCTTTGGACGGGAGCGCGCAGCCGTTCCTATCGCTCATGGGATTCGATTCCCTGGAATCGATATACGGCGGGGAGGTCATGGAAGGACTGGTGGACCACCTGGCCGCGGTAAAGCGGAACGGAGGGTCCTTCGTAGGACTGACGTCCCCCACCTCCAAGTCCACGCTAAGACTGGCGGACATGGCCACGGTGCACCTCAAGGTGGAGAGGATCGGCGGCACGGTGGTGCTCTACGGCAGCAAGCCGTTCACCGAGTGCTTCGCCCTGACCGTTGAGGAAAGACCCCGGGGAGGGTGCGTGTCCCTGACCCCGCTGGTGTGAGGTGCTGAGAATGTTCAAGACGAATTTCCCGCAGATGTGCTCGGTTCTGATGCTCGGTACCCCGGGAGTGGGATTGCTGGAGTTCCAGCTGGGCATGGTCAAGGAATATCTGGACCAGGGCGAGCCGGTGGTGTTCGTCACCATGGACCTGCTGCCCAAGGACCTGCTGGGCTCCATGGAACGCTTCGGCATCTCCCTGGACCTACTGGGAAAAGGCCTCTACGTGATCGATTACCATTCCAGCCTGCTCGGCAATTCGGACGACAGGGAACCGGGCGATCGCGGTAAAGTGCGCCGCATACACGACCTGGAGGGGATCATGTTCAACGTGGCCACCATCTTCGCCGAGGAGAAGCGCCCGCTGAGGATATTCATGCATACCCTATCCACCCTGTTCCTGTACAATCAGGCCAGCGTGGTGCTGAAGTTCTTCCAGATAAGCACTTCCCGCATACGAAGCGAGTTCGGCACGGCCATAGTGTCCGTTTTCGACGGGGTGCACGACGAGAAGGCGCTCAATCACCTGGTGGCCTTGGCGGACGGTGTCATCGAACTGCGCTTCGACAACGAGCTGAACCGCGTGCTGAGGGTCAGGCACATGCGCGGCATGTCCGTGCCCGGACGTTGGATACCGTTCGAGATCGCTCCCGGAGGGGATGAGACCCCAGCCCCGGTGCTGGAGTGGAAGTGATCACTCCTCGGCTCCTTCCATGACGCCGTACAGAGCGCGGTTGAGCTCCTGAACGGCGCGGGCGGTGGCCTTGGAATACAGCGGGCATTCCATCTTGGGCCGGACCACCATCTCCTTCTTTCGGCAGTACACCAGCTGATCGTTCAGCCCCAGCTCGGGGCGGTTCTCGCGGTGCAGACAGGAAAAACAGAGCGCCTTTTTCATCTGGCCCATTCTAACGTGCATGGTGTATATGATGATATCCTAATGTTTCAGCGCCATGGCCTCCCCGATGTCCAGGACCTTCATGCCTTCCCTTCCCAGGTTCAGGGAGCAGAAGGGGCAGGCGGTTATCACGCCGTCCACCCCAGCCCTGCGGTACATGTCGACCTTGTTCCTGGCGATGGAGCTGGACGTCTCCGGAAAGCCGGAGAGCATGCCGCCCCCGCCGCCGCAGCAGCCGTCCTCCTCGGGCATCCTCACTATGCTGACGCCCGCGCCCTCCAATATCGACGCCAGGTCCTCGGCGGTCCAGGGACTGAGACCCCGCTTGAGATGACAGGGGACCTGCAGCGCCCAGCGCCCTTCCAGCTTGGATCTCATGTCCGTGCCTTTCAGCACCTCGATCACGTGCTCCGCCTTTATCCCGTATACTTCCCGGAGCTGATGCGTGCAGCCCGGGCAGGAGGTGATGACCCGGTCGTAGCGGGAGAACACTTCCATGTTCCTGCGGCGGAGGTCTTCGGCCATATCGAGGGCTCCTATCTTCATCAAGGGAGAGCCGCAGCACAGCGCCTGTCTGGAGATGTCGTGCTTTATCCCCAGCGATGTGAGGAGCGATGATACTGATGATGTGAGGCCGGTCAGCCGTCCCAGGCCGATACATCCAGGGAAGTACAGCGTGCGATCGCCATTCTCCATCCAACCGCTGAACTCGGTGCTCACGGTCCGTCCGAAAGAGGAGATGTTCTCCACCATTTTACTATGGCCTGGAAGTCGTTCTCCGGATATCTCCGACCTGAGCTTGAGCATGGAACGGGTGAGGGTGATCCCGGAGGGGCAGGCCCATTCGCAGGCATGGCACATGGTGCACCGCAATGCGTTCTGACCGATGCTTTCGCGTTCCAAGAATCGCGGGGCGTCAACCCCGGTGGTCCGCGGCCCCGGGAACTGTTTTCCCAGGGGGTCGTTGAGCACGGGGCAGACCCTCAGGCAGCTCCCGCATTTCACGCAACGGCCTTCGTTCATGCTTCCTCCAGCGCCCTGACGGCGCGATAGGCGCCTTCCAGAGCCTCGGTCAACCCGGAGCCGCAATCCCTGCTTCCGGAAGAGAGGCAGTCCCCGGCGCCAGCCACGTTGGCCATTGCACGACCATCGATGTTGATCAGCATGCCGTTCAGACCATCGTAACCGCCCTTGAGCGGATCTTCGGAGCGAACGACCTGGAACCTGCCGAACGGATCGCTGACGTCCCGTTCTTTCAGGACCAGACCGTCCACCAGAGGACCGCCGGTGGCCAATATGACCGCGTCCGCGGTTATTTTGTGAGTGTCCATACCTCCGATGACCGTCGCTCCGTGTATGGTATCGTCCTGCACATCGAAAGCGGTAACTTTCCTCCCGTCCCAGATAATGACCCCGGCCTCTGCGGCCTTTGAACGCGTGAGATCCGCCAGTCTTTGACCCGGCGCGCCCAGTGGTGTGATGGCCTCCAACACCTTTCTTCCACAGCGCCTTTCCAGCTGGTCCAGCCTATGGTAATCCTGCAGGCCGACCAATGATGGGAGCAGTATTGCCTCGGTCGATAGCCCCTGCAGCTCTTCGGCCAGGCCTTCCCACGCTTCGTCTTTGCGGAACGAAGACACCAGCGGGACGTCCGCGGGGACCTGGCTGGGTATCGTGTACGGTGTTGCCTTGATATTCCGACCGTTGAGCATGGCCGAAGCGACGCGGGGCAGCAGGGAAGGATGTCCGTCCAGACCGACCACGGCGATGCTCCTTGGCGTTTCCCCTTCCTCCCACGTTGAATGAGCCGGGGACATCCAGCATCGGTACGGGGTTCCGATCTTGCTGATGCCTTCCCTGTGCCCGGACGTCCAGGGCATCTTCTCGTTCCTCAGGAATTCCGATATCTCCGCGCGGCACAAGTTCGGTCCAGACCTGAGGCAGCCGGTCGACAGGGCGGTGCTTGGCGTCCCCCGGCCCACCAGGGTGACCTCCCACCCCCTTTTGGCCAAGAGCCAGGACGAGAAGGTGCCGGCCGCCCCGTTGCCAACGACGAGGGCGTGGCTCATTCCCTCCCCTCCAGGCCATACACCCCTTTCAGAACCTGGCGGCGGAGCATCTCCTGTCGAAGCTGGTCACCTCTCGCTTGCACCAGGCCGCGCTCCCTTTCCCCCAGGAACTCGCTCAAAGAGGAGATGGGGTCTCCGCCTTTCTGTTCCATCATGATCTCCAGGACGGAAAGCGAGCAATCGGATCCCTGGCAATAGCCCATGCCCGCCCTGGTCCTGCGCATTACGTCGGCCAAGGTCAAGGCGTCCCCGGCGTTCAGGACCGCCGTCACCTCGGAACGCAGAACCTGTTCGCACGAACATATCACGCGGGGATCGGCGGTATCGACATAGGAGGCCATCCTACCGTACTTCCGTACCAGCCTCGCGGAAGGGATGGAAGCGCCCTTCCCGTCCGCAGGCGGTCCGAGCGCCTCCTGGTGAGTGCGGCAATTGGAACTGTTCCCCAGCATCTCGCAGACCCGGTCGGAGACCTTCTCGGCCATCAGACGATAGGTCGTAAGCTTGCCGCCGGCCACGCTGAGCAGGTTGCCTGCCCTTTCGTCGTTCAGCATGGCGAAGGAGCGGCTGGCCTCTCGGCCGCCTCCGCCGAGTAAAGGCCGAACTCCGCCGTACGATCGGATCGCCCGGCATTGGCGCAGGGAAGGCAGCATGGCCGCGGTCTCCCTGATCAGGAGATCCACGTCCTCCCTGGACACGGCCGCATCGTTCGGTGCGCCCGCCGGCCGGGAGGTGGTGCCCAATATCGTGGACGTATGATTTGGAACGGCGATATCACCGTTGGACGGAGGCCTCAGCCTGTTCACCACGTGCCGGCACTGTCTACCGTCCATGACCAGCATGCTGCCCTGGTCCAATCCCATGGGGACGTGACAGCCGGCCAACTTCGCCACCTCGTCGACCCAGGCCCCGGCGGCGTTGACCACTATCTCCGGGATGATCGATGAAGGAAGTTCGCCGCGCCGGTCCCGGACCATGACCTCGGCCACCGTTCCGTTCTCGACGGTCATACCGGTGACGGTGCAATGATTGAGAACCTTGGCACCAGCGGAGCGCGCGTCGTCCACGTTGGCCTGGACCAGGGAAAATGGATCGATCGAGCCGTCATTGACCCTGAAGCACCTGGTCACCCGAGAACTGAGCCCTGGTTCGGACTGGAGCGCTTCCTTGGCCGTCAGCTCATTCAGGGGGACGCCGGCGGACCGGCAGGAACCGACGAAGGTGTCAGCGAAAGACCGATCGTCCTCCGGCAGGGAAACGAACAGACCGCCGGTGTCCTCGACGCAGAAAGGAGCGACCCTTCTGAGAACTTCGTTCTCAAGGGCGCACTCTGAAGCGGACGTCGGATCCTTCACCGCGTAACGACCGCCGCTGTGCAAAAGCCCGTGATTTCCGCCGCTTGCGCCGTGACAGAAGTCCCCTGTCTCCAGCAGGAGGCAGTACACCCCGCGCAACGCGAGGTCCCTGGCGATGCCCGCCCCGGTGGCCCCTCCCCCGATGATAAGAACGTCAGTGCGCATAAGACCCGGCGAAAAGGAATGCACGAGTTCGTATATGGAAGTTGAGAGATGTGAGAAGTAGCGGGGGGTCGATTTGAACGACCGGTCTCCGGGTTATGAGCCCGACGGGATGTCCTGGCTACCCTACCCCGCTCTGGTATTTCCCCATCATGCGTAGGCCGGTTATAAACCTTTCTACCTTCCGGCGATGGCTGGTTCAGAAGAACTTGCGCAGCTTCATGATGTCTTCGAGCGACCCCTTTACGACCACCTTGCGCAGGGCCCAGGCCTTCATCGGCCTCATTTTGCCGGTGAAGAGCTCGTCGATGGTCTTGGGGTCCGAGCAGATGACGATGTCGGGGCATTCCAGCAGCCCTTCATCAAGGCAGGAGATGCAGCTGTCCCTGAGCAGGAAGGAATAGTGCTCGGTGCCCAGGTCGATATTGACCTTCTTGGTCAGATGGCCGATCTCATCTCGCATCTGGAGATCGCAATGCATCTTTTCGTTGAACCTGTCGATGGCGTTCAGTAAATGGTCCTTGGTCGTCATGTCATTCCCAGTCGCTGAGCTTGGAGGTCTTGGATGAACAAAGCATGTCCCTGGCCGTGGCCCATGACCTCCGGGTGTAGGGTGGCAAATCCCCCTTCTCCCTTATCCAATTTTCCAGGAAAGCCCTGGTTTTGGGATCGGAAGAGTAGCCGCTGCCAACGTCGCCCAGCTCCTCTCCGATGCGCTTCATCTCCGCGTCCCGGCGCACCTTGGCCACAATGGACGCCGCCGAAACGACGGGATAGTTGAGATCGGCCTTGTGCTCGCACACCAGTTCCGGCCGGGTCCTCATGGCCCTGGTCAGGGCGGTCTTGAAGTTCCGTTCGCTGGCATCGCAGGCGTCCACATACGCCTTTTTCGGCTGAAGCTCGTCCAGCAATGAGGCGAACGCCCTTATCTCCAGGGTGTTCAGGGACGTAGAGCCCTTGCGCTCGTCGATGGAGCCATGCTCGATGACGACCACCTTCCAGGAGGAGTTGGCCTTGATCAGCTCGGCCAGCCTTTCCCTTTCGTCCGGTTTGTGCAGTTTGGAGTCCTTGACCCCCCATTCCCGGAACAGACGGTCGTCCTCCACCATCACCGCGGCGACGACCAGGGGACCCATCACCGGTCCCCGGCCAGCTTCGTCAAGGCCGCAAATCATCGTAGGGGGATTTTGTCCTGGATATAAAGCAGTGACGAGGGAGCTCCCACCAGGAACACATGGTTTTACCAAAAAATTTGTTGATGGGCTAAAATATAAAGATATCCCCCCGTTGGAGGAGGCGGTGATGTGAATTTCCAAGAGCGATGTTCAGAACCGGTACCTGACCAACGGGTTCAAGCTGACCCGGGTAGGGGTCACCGGTGTCAAGAAGCCGGTCCGCGTGCACCGTGACGGCCGGGACACCTGCCTCACCTGCGAGATCGATGTTTTCGTGGACCTGCCTTCCACCCAGAGAGGCTCGCACCTCTCCCGGAACCTGGAGGTCATCGCGGAGATAGTGGAGCAGGGAGTGGCCGAACCGATAAAGGGATTGGAGACCCTGGCCTCCGACATTTGCCGGAAACTGCTGGACCGGCATGAGTACGCCACCTACGCCGAGGTTCACATCAACGGTGATTACTTCTTAGAGCGCTCGTTGCCCACCGGCCGCAAGAGCATCGAATCGTACAAGCTCATCGCTCGGGCGACACACAAGCGCGGCGACGGGCTCTTGAAGATGATCGGGGCCCGCGTGATCGGAATGACCGCCTGCCCCTGCGCGATGGAGACCGTGGACGAGATCCAGGGCACCACCCTGAAGCAGGAGGGCTGCCTACCGACCATATCCCACAACCAGAGGAACGTGACCACCGCCATGCTGGAGGTCCCCGAGGAGTTCGATGTCGAGGTGGACGACCTCATAGAGATAGTGGAGGCCTCGTTCTCCAGCCCGACCTTCGAGATCCTGAAGCGGACGGAGGAGGCTAACGTGGTCATCACCGCCCACCGCAACCCCAAGTTCGTTGAGGACGTGGTGCGCGACAATCTGGCCTTGATCCTCAAGCGCTACCCGCAATTGCCGGACGACACCATGGTCACGGTGCGCAGCGAGAGCGAGGAGTCCATCCACAAGCACAACGCCATGGCCGAGAGGGTGACCACCCTCGGCGAGCTGCGCAGCGACCTGGTGTAGACATGGGATACAAGGCGGTGGTGTGCGATGTGGACGGCACCATCACCAACTCCTCGAAGATAATCCAGACCCTGGGCATCGAGGTGCTGCGACAGGCGCAGGACAACGGCCGAGTGGTGATGCTGGCCAGCGGGAACGTGCTACCGATCGTTTATGGGTTGTCCACTTTCATCGGGCTGCGCGGCCCGGTGGTGGCCGAGAACGGCGGCATCGTCTCCTACAAGGACCAGGTCCACACCCTTTTCTCCAATGAGGTTCCGATGAAAGCGTACGAGCACCTGCGCAAGGTCATGCCTGGCGTTCGCCGTTTGTACACCGATCATTGGCGGCACACCGAGGTCGGGCTTAACCGCGAGACGGACCTGGCGAAGGTGCTGGAAGCCCTCGACGGATGGCCGCTGGAAGTGGAGGCCACCGGTTTCGCCATACACCTGATGGAGAAGGGGCACAACAAGATGTCCGGAGTTCGTAAAGCATGCGAGCTTATCGGAGTGGACGTCTCCGAGGTCGTGGCCTTCGGGGACGCGGACAACGACGCGCTCATGCTGAAGGAGTGCGGTTACGGGGTGGCGGTCGCCAACGCCTCCGAGAGGGCCAAGAGCGCGGCGGACCTGGTCACCCGGGGACGTCATGCCGAGGGCGTTCGAGAGGGATTGCTCTCCCTGGGCCTCATCTGAGAGAACTTATTTTTACTAGTGCCGACAATCGAAAAGCATGGAGGTCCTGGGTCTTTGCTCGATATGCTCCAGGCCGGCCAGGTACAGCTGCACCATGTGCGGCCGCCTGTTCTGTCCGTCGCATTACGACAAGCACGGACGCCTGTGCGAACAATGCTCCCCGGAGCGCAAGGACGACCATATGCGCCGGGATGGTCCGGATAGGCGTCTTCTGCACTGATCAGAGCAGCTTCTTGGCCGAGGCCTCGTCCAGATCGATGGACTTCAGCAGGTACTTCAGGGCCTTCTTGGATATGATGGCGCGGGTCTGCTCGTCCAGACGGGACTCGTATACGACGAGGGCCTTCTTGTAGTACTCGACGCCGAACTCCGAGTAGTAGTAGGTGGCGTTCTCGGGGTCGACCTGGGCCGCCTTGTTGTAGCACGTCTCGGCGTCATTGAAGAGGCCGACGTCCATGCAGAAGGCTCCCCAGCTCTGCAAAATGAAGGGGTTCTCCGGATCGAGCTCGGACGCCTTCTTGTAGAGGGCGAGGATCTCTTCCTGGGAGACCTTGGGCACCAGCACGCCAGCGTCCGCCTTTGCCAGATACGCGGAGGGGTTGGTCGGATCGGCCTTCACGGCCTTGTCGAACTTGGACAGGGCCTGAGAGTATTCCCCTTCATCCATCAGCCGATAGCCGTCCTTCATCAACTTGTCGAACTCGCCGGTTGCCATTGGTTTTCCCTATCCCAAGTATTGACTGGTTGGAGATAAAGTTTTCTTAGTCCGGGGCCAGGCCTCAGAGGTTGCGTATAAAACGGTTGTTCTGGTCCACCAGCACCACCTTGGACGGGATGGGCTGGTCGGTAATCTCGAAGGCCATGATTATGACCTTGTCGCCGACGTTCACCAGGTGGGCGGCGGCGCCGTTGACGCTTATCACTCCGGAACCCCTCTTGCCAACGACGGCGTAGGTCTCGAAGCGGGCGGCGTTGTCCACGTCCGACACGAGGACCTTCTCCCCGGGCCATATGTCGGCCCGCTCCAAGAGGTCCTGGTCGATGACGATGCTCCCCACGTAATCCGGCTCGGCGGCGGTGACCGTGGCCCGGTGTATCTTTCCCCTCAGGAGCTGCCGCATGCATCTACGCAAGAACAGCCTCCTCTTGAAACTTTCCCCGATAAGCGCGTTCTCTAGATGCTCATCGCCGATGAAGGTCAACGGCGGTTGCAGGAGCCGATGATCTTCACCGCCGGGGCGTTCAGAACCTCGTCGTGCTCCAGAATGGCGTCGATGTTGAAGACTATCCGCATGTTCTCCGGCGTTAGGACCTCGTCGGGAGTGCCAAGCGCGTGAACCTTGTGGTCGTGGACGAGGACCATGCGGTCGCAGTACTTCACCACCATGGGCAGGTCGTGGGAGACGATGACCACGGTCAGCCCCTCCTCCCTCGATAAACGCTTGACAAGGTCCAGCACCTCGAACTGATGGTTGATGTCCAGGTGCAACGTGGGTTCGTCCAGAAGGATTATCTCCGGCCTCTGGGCCAGGGCGCGGGCGATGATCACCCGCTGACGTTCGCCGCCGCTCATGTGGCTTATCAGCCGGTCGGCGAACTCCTTGATGTTGGTCTTCTCCATCGCCTCCTCGACGATGCGCATGTCATCCCCGGACTCACCCTGGAAACGATCAAGGAACGGCATCCGGCCCATGCTGACTATGTCGCGGACGGTGAAGGCGAAGCGGATCTCGTTGGACTGCGGGACGACCGCGATCTGCCTGGCGATCTTCCTCTTGGACATCTCCTCCAGGTCCACGCCCTCCATGAGGACCCGGCCCTTCTGCGGCTTGAGGTTGCGGTTCAGTATCTTGAGCAAGGTGGTCTTCCCGCAGCCGTTGGGACCGAGTATGCCGAATATCTCGCCCTTCCTCACCTTGAGGTCCACGTCCTGCAGTACCGGCTTCTCCCGGTAGGAGAAGCTTATCCCCTCCACCGTCAGCATCAGTCCCACCCCACTTCGCTGCGCCTTCTCCGCAGCAGGTATATGAAGTACGGGGCGCCGATGAGAGCGGTGATGATCCCAATTGGAAGGATGCCGATGCTGGGGGCGATGACCCTGGAGATGTAGTCGCACATCAACAGGAAGGCCGCCCCACCGACGATGGAGGCGGGCAGTAACGCCCTGTTGTCCGGCCCCATCAATATCCGAAGTATATGGGGAACGACCAGGCCGACGAAGCCTATCACGCCGACGAAGGATACCGCGGCGGCGGTGACCAAGGCGGAGGCGATGAGCAGCTGCAGGCGGACCTTCTTGACCTCGACCCCAAGATCAAGAGCATGCGCGTCGCCCAGCATCATGGCGTTGAGGTCCCTGGAGGAGGATACCATTATCAGGCTGCCGGCGAAGATCAGCGGAGCCACTATCATTATGTTCTCCCAGTTGGCGTTGGTCAGGTTCCCCATGGTCCAGTACACGATGCCCTGCATCTGATCCCCCGCCATGTAGGTGAGCAGCGACACCAGTGCCGAGAGCAGCGAACCCACCGCGATACCGGCCAGGAGCAGCGTTTCCGTGGGGTTCCTGCCACCCACGTTGGAGATGTAATACACCAGGAACAGGGTGGCCATGCAGGAGGCGAACGCCAATAAGGGCACCAGTAGCATCTGGGGCATCCAGGCCACGACGAAGGTCAGACCGACCGCCGCCCCGAGCGATGCACCGGACGACAGGCCCAGGATGTAAGGGGATGCCATTGGATTGCGGAACACCGCCTGCATCACGGCACCGGCTATTCCAAGCCCCGCCCCCACGAGTATGCCCATGATGACGCGGGGGAAGTTCATCTTCCAGATTATTATCTGATGCGTCTCCGTTCCCCTGCCGAGCAACGCCCAGAAGGCCTCTTCGAAGGTCAGCGGGATGAAGGCCTGGGCCAGGTCCAGGACCATGAATATGAACAGGATCGCGAACAGTGCCGCGAAGACCGCCGTGGCCCGCCTCTTACGCTTTGCGACGCTGTCCATGTAACCTTACCTCAAAGAAAGGGACGATAAAATGGTTTGTAGGGCGGACATGGGAACTTAATCCTTCCTTCTCGTCAGGAAGACCGCGGCGATCGCCACCACGATGATCACTATGCCGACCACGGCGTATATCATGGTGTTGTCTGCCTCGACATCGTCCCCCTCATCGTTCCAGTCCACCGGCAGCTCGCCCTCGAAGTAGTCGGGGTAGAACAAGCACGCTACGGTCCACAGCCCTTCCGTGGCATCCGGACAGTAGGAGTTCCAGGACTTGTTCAGCTTGTAGACCGTCAGGTCATCGTTGCCGATGCTGGCCTTGAAATCCTCCGCCGTTCCCGGATAATACCCGTCCAGCAGAATGAACTCTGGGTCGAGCTGGAGTATGGCGCTGTAGTCCACGGAATACCGGTTGGCCTCGATGGAGTCGTCCTGGGCCACGTTGACCCCTCCGGCGAAGGTGATGAAGTCCACGGTCACCGAGCCGTTGTTGGCCAGGTACATCACGTCGCCGCTGAAGCTGACGTATACCGCGCTCACCTTGTCATCGACATCGACTATCCCCTCATCGACCAGTTTTTCGGCGATGTACTCCTTGACGAACGTCATGTGCGCGGACACGCTGTGGTTGGCCCCGGTCAAGGTCTCGATGTCCTCCACCACCTGGACGATCCCGTCGTAGGAGTTCGGATAGAACGTGACCACGTTGAAACCGTAGTCCTCCAGGTCGGCCCAGACCGTGGATAGGTAAGAGTAACCGTAACCCAGAACGACGTCGCTGCTCTTGTTCCACTTCCCGTCGTCCACCAGGTCGAGCATGGTCTGCACGACCATGTCCTTGTTGGAAGAGCTGACGGTGACGAAACGGTCGGCGGGCATTCCCTGCATCTCCGGTATGGCGCTCTTGTTGAACTCGGAGCTAGCGTCAAAGATGACCGCCTTGTCCAGCATCCCGATGTCGACCAGTGTGTTGGTGGCGAAGGCCCCGAAGGACGCCACGTGCGTGGCGGGAGCGGTCAGATTGGTCACCACTCCGCGGGAGTCGGTCATGGATATCGGGCCGATCACCGGCTGACCCTCCACCGGCACCTCACCCTCGAAGTGGTCGGGGTAGAACAGGCAGGCGATGGTCCACAAGCCCTCCGTGGCGTCCGGACAATACGAGTTCCAGGACTTGTTCAGCTTGTACACGGCGATGCTGTCGTCCATGATCATGGCCGAGAAGTCCTCGGCCGTACCGCTGTAATAACCGTCCAACAGCACGTACTCCGGGCTGAGCTGGAGGATGGCGGTGAAGTCGGCGGTGTAGGTCGGCACGGTCTTGTTGGCGTCCTCGGCCACATTCAGGCCGCCGGCGAAGTTGATGAAGTCCACGGTCACCGAGCCGTTGTTTCCTAGCTTCAGGATGTTGCTGCTGTAGCTTGCGTACAGCGCGGTGACGAACTCGGATTCCTCGTCGATACCGTTCAGGCTCAGCGTTTCAGCGATATACTCCTTAACGAAGCCCATCCAACCCGATAGCTCGTGGTCGGCTCCCATCACGGTCTCAATGTCCCTAACGACCTGAACGATCCCGTCGTACGAGTTCGGATAGAAGGTGATGACGTTGAACCCGAGTCCCTCCAGCTCCGCCCAAGTGGGGGAAAGGAAGGAATATCCGTACCCGAAGATGACGTCGGTGCTCTTGTTCCAGGCGCCGTCGTCCACCAGGTCCAGCATCTTCTGGACCACGGCGTCCTTGTTGGCACTGCTGACCGTGATGAACTTCTCCGCAGACATTCCCTGCATCTCCGGTATGGCGCTCTTGTTGAACTCGGAACTGGCGTCGAACATCACTGCGGCGTCGAGCATGCCAAGGTCCACCAGGGTATTGGTGGCGAAGGCTCCGAAGGAGGCGACGTGCACTGCCGGCCCGGTGAGGTTGGTGGTGACACCGCGTGAATCGGTTATGCTTATGGCGTTGTCGTTGGCAGGATCCGCCTGAGTAACGACAGGTATGGCGACGGTCAGCAAGGCCAACACCATCAATGTGACGAGAGCTCTCTGGAATTTCATCATGACACCTTTTAGTTGGGTGTCCTGAGTAATAATATGTGAGTATAAAGTATTATCCTGTTCGTAATACTTGAACGTTTTTAATACGCGGCGATGTGCTGGCACCCCTTCGCGCTCAGCTTTCAAGAATCGTGCATCATCTGAACTGCCTGGAATTTCCGTGAAAGAAAATTATACCAAATCGCCCTTTCGCTATCATCATGGCTTCCAGGGTCAGGGTGGTCACCCCCATATGCTCGCACGAGACCTGGGTCACCGCCGAGATGGATGGTGAGGACCGTCTGATCGTTCGCATCGAATCGGACTGTACCAACGTGATGAACTACGCGGAACGATTGGGCAGCGTCACCATGGATGACATCAACGAGCAGCGCGGCTCGCGTATCCTGACGGCAGCGGAGGACGGCATCCTTACGCCTACCTGCCTGGTACCCGTCGCGGTCATGAACGCCTGCTGGGTGGAAGCGGGAATGATATCCAAGCGCCTGGCGGTCAAGGAAGGTTCCATTTCCATACACTTTGTCGATTGAGACGGGAAAAGTTATTTGGTCTTCATCGCTCCTAAAGATAGGAGGCCGATGGACAAGGATCCCTGATGTGCGGTACCACTGCCTTCTTCTATAACGATGATCTGCTCAGGTATCAGTTCGGGCCAGAACATCCCTATCAGCCCATAAGGTTCCAGATGATCAGGGACTCCTTGAGGGAGCTGGACGTCTTCGACGGCCGTCTGGAGTACGTGGAATCCCCATCGGCCACGGAAGAGGACCTGAGGGAGGTGCACGACCTCTCGCTCATCGAGAACGTCAAAGAGATGAGCGCCACCGGGACAGGGTACCTGGACATGGGCGATACCCCGGTGTGTCGGGGTCTTTTCGAAGGTGCGCTGGCCGCCGTGGGCGCCACCATGCACGGGGCGGAGAGCATAGCCCGGGGGGAGTTCGACCACGTCATGACCCCTGGCGGAGGCTTGCACCACGCCCGAAGAGACCATGCGGCGGGGTTCAGCGTGTTCAACGACCTGGCGATCGCCGCAAGACGATTGCAGCGCAGGTACGGATACGAGCGCATCGCTATCGTGGACATTGACGGCCATCACGGTGACGGCACCCAGTCCATATTCAACGGGGAGAAGATCTTGACCGTCTCCTTCCACCGCTACGGACCTGGATTCTACCCGGGCACCGGAGCGGTCACTGATTTCGGTGAGGGAGAGGGGGAAGGTTATGCCATCAACGTCCCGCTGCCTCGCTGCACTCCTGACGAGGTGTACGCTCCCACCTACGACAAGGTGCTCTCCGCCGCCCTGGAAGCGTACCGTCCGGAGATCATCATCCACCAGTTCGGAACGGACGCCCACTACAGCGACCAGATGGTCGGGATGGGATTGACCACAAGGACCTACGAGAAGGTGGCGGAGATAACCCACCGACTGGCGCACGAGCATTGCGACGGGCGCTATCTGGTCACGGGAGGAGGCGGCTATTCGATCGACGCGGCCCGCCGGATCTGGAGCATCGTTGTTTGCACCGTCTCCGGGTCCTTCCCGCTGAACCCCGAGGGTATGCACCTGATGCAGGACTCTGGCCTCAATCGTAAATGGAAGGTTCAGCAGGAGGAGTTCCACAAGCGGCTGGATTACCTGTTCGATGAGGTCATTCCGAAGATCCGTTGAGCTCTTTCGTCCTCTTCAACCAATCCAGACAGGCCTTGCCCCGCCTCGTCAGGCATATCGTCGGCGAGTCCCGCTCCTCCAGCCGGACCAGGTCCATCTGCTTCATGCGCCTGAGCATGGGAGGCAGGGGGTGGTCCTTCCCCTTCCCCTGAATGTCCTGAAGGAGCATGGGCCACTGCTGCGATAACAGAATCTGGGTTAGGTCCTTCGGCAGCGCCTCCCGCACCCCCATCGCTGTCAGCAGGGGGAACCTCCTGGCCCCCATCTCGAAGCAGCATATCTCGGAGCCGGTGGAGAGAGCGGCCAGCATCGCCGCGTCGCTGAGCAGCTTCCGCCCACCAGTGATGTCCACCCTGGAGCGCCATCCCTTTTCGAGATGCTCCTGGACCTTGCGTTCGATCAGCAGAGCGGAGCCGGTTATGTCGGAAGGATCTACCAGGAGCACCTCGTGACGTATGCCCAACCTGCGCAGGAAAGACAGAACGGAAGCGTTCTCATCCATAGCAACGTCGGTCACCAGGACCAGATTATCGTGCGGAAGGGACCGTATCCCGGTGACGATCTCACCGACCTCCTTGCCGATCGTGCTGACCAGCAGGTCCTTCCGGCCCTCCATCAATCCATCTCCAGCATCAGCTCCAAGGCGTCGTCCACCCTCACCACCTTCCTGCGGCGGTCGCTGGGGTCCTCCACCAGGTGTAGGATGTTCTTTCCCTCCAGCATCTGGATGTGGTGATTGATGGTGGCCTTGTGCTTGCCCATGCCCAAGGCGATGTCCACCTGGGTCATGGGCTTGGCCCGGTTCGTCCAGATGTAGGCCAGTATCTCCTTCTGAGCTGTGGTCAGCAGTTGCGAATAATCGACCTTCAGCAGCGGCAGGGGTATCTCCCTATAGGTCTCGTCGTGCACGTAGACCGAGTTGAGGCCCTCCATGGCGCAGACCAGCAGCGCGCCGGCGCTCATCATCTTGGTACCGCCGGCGATGTTGAAGACCGCGATCTCGTGACCGCCCCTCTTCAGCTGGCGCACCTGCTGGCGCATGGCCTTGGCGGCCTGCAGCAGGTCGAAGGCGTCCGGCATGGCCACCCGGTCGATCTGGATGCCCATGATCGAGCATACCCTCTGCACTTCCGTCAACGCTTCCAGGGCGCGAGGATGGTCGTTGCAGAAGACCACCACCTTGTCCACGCCGGGCGTGGATTCCAAAGTGGGGAGCAGAGAATTGGCACGGAAGCCCAGGGTACCTAGTATGGCGACCATTCTTATCGTCTCACCATGGCTCAAATCGTTTATCTCAATTGCTTAATACGATATTATATTTTATAATACTATTTCCCGTGATAGCGGGGTAAATCTGATTAAATACGAAGGTTTCTCTACCACATACCACTGGGTTCGCCGATGAAAGCCTCAAGCTTCACCCGTATGGTCTCGGTCATCCTTCTGACGGCTTTCATTCTAACCCCCGTTCTCCCAGCCCCTTCTTCAGGAGCTGAGAGCGCGTTCTCCACCACTTACGAATATGATTTTTCCGAACCTTATGTGGACCTAGACACGCCCGAGCGCTTATATGCCATATCCGGCCTGGATATAGATGGTCGGGGGGGCGTCCCGGCGCTTCCGGTGAGCTCTTTGTTCCTGGCCGTCCCGCCCGGGCACGAACTGATCGATGTGGAGGTGAGGTGTGCCACGCCCCGCGTCATAGGGTTCATGGAACAATACCCTACCAATCCGGATGAGATCGCTCTGAACGGAGAGCATTCGTTCAGTTACGAATATGAAGGCCTGCCTTACGACGTGACCAAAAACTACATTCTGGAGGGCGTTGAGGTGATCGGCCTTGATCTCCGTCCGTTGTACTGGGACCAGGGGTCGGGGGCCTTGTCGTTCGTCAGCGGTTACACCATAACACTGTTCTATGAGCAAGTCCGGACGGAATACATCGGAGACATGGACCGGATCAGGGACCTGGTGGACAATCCCCAGGTCGTGCCTGATCTGCCTCGTTACACCGCTTCGAACCTGCTGCCTGCCGGGGAGTACGAACATATGATCATAACCAGCCAGGGGCTGTCCGCGCCGTTCCTGGAGCTGGCCGAGTGGAAGGGGGAGAGGAACGAGCTGGGTTCCGTACATCAGGACATAAGCAGCACGGTGGTCAGGCTTGAGGACGTTCTCGCTGACAGCCAGTTCTGGGGTGATCCGCGTTCCCACGGGAACACCGGGAACGACACCCAGACCATAGTTCGCAATTTCATAATCGCCGCCCACCAGGAATGGGGTGTCGAGTACGTGCTCCTGGGAGGGGATGACGAAGTTATTCCGGCGCGCATGCTGGTCGCGCCCGTTTATGACACGGATTACGATGAGCTTCCGGGTGACATATACTATTCTGGACTGGACGGGGACTGGGACAACGACGGGGATGGCGCGTACGGAGAGCTGCTTAGTGGCCTCAACGAAGACGAGGCGGACCTGCTGGGAGAGGTCTTCGTGGGCAGAGCTACCGTTTCTACCGTGGACCAGGCCTGGAACTTCGTCAACAAGACCATCGGTTACGAGATGGGGTACTCCAACCAGTACGCTGACGACATCCTGCTCATAGGGGAGAAGCTGGACGATGAGCCTACCTACGGGGATGATTACAAGGACGAGGTCTGGAACATGGTCCTGGCCGACGAGGGGCTGGACCGTTCGACGCTGTACGAGGAGGATGGAACGTTCTCCGGCAGCGCGGTGCTGGCGGCGATGGATTCCGGCGTTCACGTCATTAACCACATGGGCCACGGCAACTTCGGGTACCTGGCCGACCTGATGAACTACAACGTTCGGGGACTGGAAAACGAGCTTCCTTTCATCTTTTACACCCAGGCCTGCATGGTGGCCGGGTTCGACGAGAAGACGTACGCACCGGGGGACTGCATAGCCGAGGAGTTCGTCCAGGGGGAAGGCGGGACCGTGGCCTTCATCGGCAACTCCCGTTACGGGTGGTACTCGCCCGGCAGCACCGCCGGGTCGTCACAGAAATTCGACATATCGTTCTTCAGCCAGGTATATGATGACGACGTTACAGACCTGGGACGCGCCCTGTCCTATTCCAAGGAGGAATGGGCTGGATCGGCATCTTCCAGCGGGACCATGCGTTGGGTGTACCTGGAGCTGAACCTGCTGGGCGATCCGGAGACCCGGGTGCACGTCCCGGGGAGGGCGGTGCACGACCTGGCCGTGATGGAGGTCGGTATCGACCGGCCGATGCTTGGCGAACCGTCCCCCGTGACCGTACGGGTGCAGAATCGAGGGCAGTCCGATGATTCCGGAACGTTCGGGCTGCTCGTCGATGGCGTGCTCATGAGCAGCACGCCCGTTTCCTTGGGCGTGGGGGAGAGCGTCACCATTGCCTTGGACTGGACGCCTGCTGAACATACCACGGTCACCATCACCGCTCGGTTGGTGTGCGCGGAGGACCAGAGGCCCGAGAACGACCTGGTCACCGTCCGCCGGATGGTCGACCGCCGGGTGACTAGCGATGAGACCTGGACCGGCAACAGGACGCTGGCCGGAGGCCTGCTCATCGACCCCCTGATGACCGTGGACATGCTTGACTGTGACCTCACCCTCCAGCCGTCGGAACTGCCTTACCGCTTCACTGTTCAAGGCACGCTGTCGCTAAACGGCAGCACGGTGCAAGGCTCGCCGTTCTTCATCGAATCGGAAGGAGGGGATCTGGATATTTTCAGCTCCCACCTGAATGGCATGTCGAGCGCGCCGATCAGCACATTATCGAGCGGAACGATGTCACTGCGGGACGCCACCATCGAGGGTGGTGCCGGGTGGCGGACGGACGGAACCTCATTTAGCGTTCTCAATGCCACCCTGATCGGTCAGACCGGAGAGTGGCTGCTGTCGAACTCCTCGGCCGACCTGAACCACCTGGAGGGGTTGGAAGGAGACGGGATGCGCCTGCTGAACATGACCGGCACGGTCACCTCATCTTCCTGGACCGGCGGCTCATCGGGACTTTCCATAGATATGTGCACTGGATTGACCTTGCACGACCTATCGCTGCAGGGCAACGGAATGGACATGGGCATATTCGGGAACGTTCGGTCTCATTTCGAGCATGACCTGGAGAACGTGAGCCTTACCTACGGCCCGCTCCGGATCCTTTTAGATTTGGACGGCGAGACGGTGCAGAACGCCACCGGCTCCCTGTACCTGGTCGGATGCAAAGATGTCTTTGTCAAGTCGTCGCTCTTCGGGAGCTCCGGAAACGGTCTCGCACTGGTCGACAGCTCGAACGTGGAGGTCTCCGGTAACTCTTTCGAGAATTGTTCCGTCGGCTTACTGGCCATTGATTCCGAAGGACTTGTCTGGGGGAACGACCTGCTGTTCAACGATCAGCAGGCGGCACTGGTCCGCTCCAACATCACCTTCGGAAAGGGATACCCGATAGGAGGGAACCACTGGTCGGACATGTCCGGAGCGGACGCAAAAAGCGGGCAAGACCAGGATATGGCTGGCGCGGACGGAATGTTCGATACGGCCTACGATGCCGGCGACATCCAGGACAGATATCCAAAGGTCGAGAGATGCAGTTCGATCCATGACCTACCTAATGCCTCGTTCACCATGGATGCCGCGCAGGCCAACCGGGCGGATGCCCTGACGTTCACTTCGAACAGTTACAGCGGCATCGGCATTGCCAACTATACCTGGGACCTGGGGGACGGACATCTCGCCCATGGACCTTCGGTGACCCACACCTACGGATCGTTGGGGACGGTGCATGTTGTTCTCACCGTCATCGATCATCATGGAAGGACGGACCACGCGGAGCGTTTGGTGCAGGTCGTCAATCTGGACCCAGTTTGCGACTTCAGCATAACGCCTGACGACCCTGCCCCGGGAGAGACCGTAAAATTCCACGATCTCTCCCGGGACCGGGACGGTCACGTCGTTTCCTGGCATTGGGACTTCGGGGACGGTAGCGTTTCCGATCTGTCCTCGCCCGAGCATGTGTTCGTGAACGACGGTGATTATCTGGTTTCATTGACCGTGATCGATGTGGACGGGGGAAGTGATACCACCTCTCGTATCCTGGCCGTGGGAAACGACCCGCCCGTAGCTGCCTTCTTCTGGAGCCCCACGTCCGTGACCACCCTGGTGGAGGTCCTGTTCGCATCCACTAGCTCGGACCCTGATGGGACCTTAACCTCCTGGTCATGGGATTTCGGGGACGGATCCTCGGGAAGTGGTTCGACGGTGAGGCACAGGTATTCCGCACTGGGGGCGTATTCGGTCACCCTTACCGTCACTGACGAGGATGGGGCGAACGCCTCGCTGTCCAAATCCCTAATGGTGATCAACTCCCGGCCGGTAGCGGCCTTCACTGCTCCGGCCGAGGTGGAGAGCCTTCTGGACGTCCAGTTCCTGGACCGTTCCTACGACCTGGACGGCAGCGTGAAGAGCTGGAGCTGGGCATTCGGGGACGGAGGGACCTCGAACGTGCAGTCGCCCTCGCACACCTATCTCACGCCGGGCATTTACACTGTAGAACTTACGGTCACCGACGACCGGGGATGGACGAGCAAGACCTCATCTTCAATATCGGTCACCAACCGCCTGCCGACGGTCGATCTGACCGTCCCGCAGGGCGAGCACTGGTCCCTGGACGTTCTGGAGTTCAGCGCGTCCGGACAAGATCCCGATGGAACGGTGGTGACCTACGCCTGGGACATGGGCGACGGTATTGTTCTGGAAGGCCCCAACGTCACCCACTCCTACCTGGCACCGGGCAATTACACCGTGACCGTGACCTGTCATGACAATTCCGGAGGGGCGGCTTTTAACGAATCCGAGATGATCATCTTGAATCTGCTCCCTAACGCCGATGTTCATCTGGAGCAGGGCGATCATCCCCTAGAACTGATGTTCACGGCTCTTGCGGAGGACGACGACGGCAACATCGCATCGTATAACTGGAGCTTTGGGGACGGGACCTTCGGCATAGGAGCGTCGGTCGTCCACAGATACCAGCAGGAAGGTGGCTACGAAATATTGCTGACGGTCATGGACGATGCTAAAGGCGTGGCCGAAGCGCGGGCCCAGGCCACGGTCAGCCTGTCCAGCATTCTATTGTCAAGCGCTGAGCTGATATTCGACAAGGACGAGGGATGGATCCTCAATGGCGAGATATTCAACGATGGCACTGTCCCGGTGAGCGTAACCCTTTTCGTCGATGCCGGCGGAATGTGGTTCCTGAAGGAATACAATATTACCGGGGGTTCGTCGGCATCCATAGATCTGACCTTGACGAACTTTGAACAAGGGAACGTGACCGTAAAGGTCCTGACCCCTGATGATTGGGACTCGGACCTACAGGACAATGAGTGGACCACTTACGTCGAGCGAGGGGAAACTTTCCCATACTGGCTGGTCGGAGTTGCGATAGCGGGGATCGCTTTGGCCCTCATCGCGATTTACATAAGGAAGGTTGAGTGATAAAAAGCGCCCCGGTCGGGATTTGAACCCGAGTCGAAGCCTCGACAGGGCTTCATGATAGGCCGCTACACTACCGGGGCATACGGCCTTTCCCCTTATCGTCTCGTAATATTTAATCCTTAGGTGCCCGGCAAATGCTGGCTGCTACCTACTCAGAACATCCAGGCGTCCTTGGATCGGCGCGCATGTTCACAGATGTAAAATATTGAAGAAACACATATAAATGAACAGGCGCTTTTGACCAGCCGGTGGGGGATACGAAGGACATATCATCGATGGCCCGGGGAGTGCCGGTAAGGACGCTGTCGGTCAGCGATCCGAGGCTGAAGAGCAAGAAGTTGATCCTGACCGCTTCATTGCTGGACGTGTTCCTGCTGGCCGGCGTATTTCTCTTTGTGGGCATATTCGTGGCCCCGGAGCTGCTCGATATCTTCCTGATCGTGATTCCGGTCGTGACCGTCATGGTCCTGTTCCAATTCATGGTGCTGAGGTCCATACTGCTGAGGGGTGCGTATCCGGTGATCATCTACCCGGGTGGCGTGGAGCTGCCTGATTTCCTCTTCAACCGACTTATGCGGCGCCCATCGTACATAAGGAGGGAGGATATCGTCTCGGCCTGGAGCCATGCCCCTGTGGAAGCGAACGCCATCTCGAAAAGGCACCTCACCCTGCATCTGAGGACCAAGGGCGGCAAGATGTTCGACACGGGGGTCCGAGACCGCCTCGAGGTCAGCGACGCCCTCGAATGGATGGGCAGGAACTGGGCGATCACCATCGAAAGGAGGGATGATTGAATGTCTCGCGGATATGACGCAACACCTACCGTGACCCAGATGGAAGGTGCTCGGGTCTGCCAGAAGTGCGGACGGAGC
>JBFYNB010000012.1:0-25789 GCA_041304605.1 Methanomassiliicoccales archaeon | reverse complement strand
CCCTGATAATAATCGTGGGTATGCCACTTTATTCGTCCGCGGTGCTTATCGGCGGAGGTCGGTTCATCGAACAGGTGCTGGACGTCCCGTACCTTTACGCGATCATCGGACTGACGGCTATCACCGCGGTCTACGTTGTCCTTGGAGGATTGGTCGCGGTCATGTACACGGACGCGCTGCAGGGATCGCTCATGATATTCGGCATGAGCGCCATAATGATCCTGACCCTCTCCTACGTCGGAGGTTTCGAAGGATTCCAGACCCTCACCGACATGTCCCACCTCGTCCCGGCCGGACTGGCCAGCACCGGCATGACCGGCTGGACCTCGTTCCCCGAGCTGGGTTCGGCCACCTGGTACACCCTGGTGACGACTATAATCATGGGAGTGGGCATCGGAGTGCTGGCGCAGCCTCAGCTGGCGGTGCGTTTCATGACCGCCAAGGACGGCAAGGCCCTGAACCGGGCCATACCCGTGGGAGCGATATTCATCCTCATCACCACCGGCGTGGCGTACACCATGGGAGCGCTGACCAACGTCTACTTCTACGAGAACTTCGGAAAGATCTCCACGGAGATGACCGGGAACATCGACAACATCGTGCCGCTGTTCATCGACACGGCCATGCCTGAGTGGCTGGTCGTCATGTTCGTCCTGGTGCTCCTGGCGGCGGCCATGTCCACCATGAGCTCGCTGTTCCACGTCATGGGCACGGCGGCCGGACACGATATATGGGTTCATATCCGCAGGGCCAAGTTCTTCCCCTCGAAGCTGAGGGGTAGCGACGAGGACGCCTCGAAGCTCCGGGTGAACAAGATCGGCACGTTCCTGATGATCGCCGTCAGCTTGGGTCTGGCATTCATCATGCCCGGGGACATCATCGCCCGGGCGACGGCCATGTTCATGGGACTGTGCGCCGCGGCGTTCCTGCCGGCGTACACCGTCGCCGTGTTCTCCAAGAACCCCTCGCGGATGGGAGCAATAGCCAGCCTTCTGACCGGGAGCATCGCCTGGGCCGTATGGACGATCTTCGTGCACAAGGCCGAGTCGAGCGTGCTGAGGGTCTCGGAGATACTGACCGGGAACCCATCTGTCCTCGATTTCCCCTGGACCGTGGTGGACTCCCTGTTCATCGCCCTGCCGCTATCGATCGCCGCCCTGATCATCGGCACCATGATCGAGAGAAGACGTTCCCCGGCGGCGACCGAAGCGTAAACCCCTTCCATCATCAATTTTTTTAATCAGTGATGCGTGCTAGCGTGTGGCGGACTAGCTTGTAACATATATATAAAATACAAATGATATGGCCTCCCAACGGGCCTGCTACCAACGCGGTCCGATCCTATAGGAAGACCGTTAAGGGGGAAGGGGCTTGTTCGGAATAGAAGATCCGCAGATCATCGTGGGCTACGCCCTGGCCATCGGGCTGGGGATATTCTGCCTGGCATATGGTATTCTTCATTGGAACGACGGAGGGGAAAACGTTGGTTGACGTTCTCACCCTGGCCGCCTTCACCGTTCTTTATGTGGCCATCCTTCTCGCCATGTCCGTTGTCGCTTACAGGCGCACCAAGAGAGGTGAGGACTATCTTCTCGCCGGACGGAAGGTCCACCCGGCCATCATCGGGCTTTCTTACGGTTCAACGTTCATCAGCACCTCGGCCATAGTCGGTTTTGGCGGCGTCGCCGCCCAGCTGGGAATGGGGATAATTTGGCTGACGGTCCTATGCATCGGCGTAGGGGTGCTCATCGCCTTCATCGTCTATGGCAAGAGGACCCGCCGCATCGGCCAAAGCCTGGGGGCGGTGACGCTGCCGGACCTCCTGGCCAAACGTTACAGATCGGATTTCTTACAGTACGGCACGAGCGTCATAATCCTGGCCTCCATGCCCTTGTATTCCTCGGCCGTCCTGATCGGCGGTTCGCGCTTCATTGAGACCACCCTGGGAATTGACTACACGACGGCGCTGCTGGGGTTCGCCCTGATAACCGCTCTTTATGTCGTCTTCGGAGGAATATTGGCCGTGATGTACACCGACGCCTTCCAAGGCGGTATCATGGTCTTCGGGATGGTGGCCATCCTGATCATCACCTACATGACCCTGGGAGGAGTTACGGGCGCTCATCAGGAGCTCACGGACATGGCCTCCCTGGTCCCGGCCGGACTGGCCGGGCAGGGCATGACCGGATGGACTGCAATGCCAGAGTTCGGTTCGCCGATCTGGTTCACCCTGATAACCACCATCGTCATGGGGGTGGGGATAGGCGTCCTGGCTCAGCCTCAGCTGGTCGTCCGCTACATGACCGCCAAGGACGACCGGTCGCTCAACCGGGCCATTCCCGTCGGAGGACTGTTCATCCTTCTTTGCACAGGCGTGGCCTTCACCGTCGGCGCTCTGACGAACGTTTATTTTAACCGCAACGACGGGGTCATATCCACGACCATGGTCAGCGGCAACATCGACCAGATCATCCCGCTCTACATCAACTCGGCCATGCCGGACGTAGTGGTCGTGCTGTTCATGCTCACCCTGCTGGCGGCGGCCATGTCCACCCTGAGCGCCTTGTTCCATTCCATGGGATCGGCGGCCGGGCATGACCTGTGGACGCATGTCAAGAGCTGCCGAATGATGCCTTTGAACCTGCGCCGGGAAAGGGATGGGGATTGCTCGCTGAAGGCAAACCGGATCGGCACGGCGCTGATGATAGTTGTGAGCATTGTCCTGGCGTTCTTCATGCCAGGAAGCATCATAGCTCGCGCCACGGCAATGTTCATGGGTTTGAGCGCGGCGGCCTTCCTGCCGTTGTTCACGTTAGCCATCTTCTCGGAGAAGCCATCCGTCCTGGCGGCCAAGATGAGCCTGGCGGTGGGCGCCGGGACCTGGTTCCTGTGGACCGCCTTCGTGCATATCAAGGAATCCTCGGTGCTCGGGATATCCAAGGCGCTGTTCGGAACGGACGCTTTACTGGGAAGCCCCTGGACGGTGGTCGATCCTTTGGTCATCGCCCTTCCTGCTTCGGTCGTGGCGCTGATCGTCGGAGTGCTGCTGGACAAGCGCTGAGCGCGCTCAGACGCCCTCGCACTCGTCCCCGCCATAGGCTAGGTCCTCTTCCTTGCCGTTGATGGGCGGAGCGATCGGACAATAACGCTTGTTCCATTTCTTGCAGATCCAGGTCTGCAGGGTGTCCACGTCCTCCTTGCTCATGTGCTTGAAGCGGCCCTGCAGCTTGAGGTATTCCGTCACCGGCCGCATCTCCTTCGGGCGGTAGGTGATGTTGACCTCGCCGTCCACCACCTCGTACAGGGACCACATCCCGGTCTCCACGGCCATGTTCGCCAGATCGAACGTCGCCGAGGAATCGCTCTTCCAGCCGGAGGCGCAGGGCGTCATGACGTGCAGGAACCGGAATCCCTTGAGGTTCTTGGCCTTCTCCACCTTCTGCACGAAGTCGTTCATGTGCGCTATGGACAGCGTGGCGGCGTAAGCTATGTCCTGACCCGAGACGACGGACATCAGGTCCTTCTTGAAGCCCTGCTTGCCCTTGATCTTCTTACCGACCGGGGTCGTGGTGGTCCAGGCCCCGAAGGGCGTGGAACCGGACCGCTGCGTGCCGGTGTTCATGTACGCCTCGTTGTCCACGCAGACATAGATGACGTCCTCGTTGCGTTCCGCCGCTCCCGCGAGCGCCTGCAGGCCGATATCGAACGTTCCGCCGTCACCGGCTATTCCTATCACCGTCACGTCCTTTCCCTGTCGGCGGTATCCAGCCTTGATCCCGGATATGACCGCCCCGGTGTTCTCGAAGGCGCTGTAGAAGAACGGGACGTCGAAAGCCGAGTGGGGATACATGCCACCGCCGAACACGAGCAGGCAGCTGGCCGGAACGTAGACGGTGGTGTTCTCCCCCAGTATCCTCATGATGTTCTTGACCGCGATCGCCACGCCGCAGCCGGCGCAAGCGCCTTGTCCGCATAGCAGATGGTCCTCGCTTGGCATGTTCCGGATGTTCATCTTGCGGTCCATCACATCTCCCCCCTCAGGCCGTGCCAGGTGCAGTCCCTGACCTTCTTTCCGGAGGCGCTATCTTCCAGCACCTTGAACATCTCCTTGAACGTGGCGACCTTCAGGTCCCGGCCGCCGATACCGGCGATGTGGTCCGTGACCGGAGTGCCGCTTCCGTACAGTGAGTTGCGAACTTCAGTGAACACCGGGCCGAAGCCGTTGACCGAGATTGAGCGGTCGAAGACGCCCAGTGCCTTGACGTTCCTGACGGCGTCCTTGAGCTCCTGGTGCGGGAAAGGCCGCATGAAGCGCAGCTTGATCAGGCCGACCTTGTTGCCTTCCGCCCGCAGCTCGTCCACCGCCACCCTGGCCGTCGACGTGGCCGTTCCGAGGGTGATGAGCGCCGTCTCCGCGTCCTCCATGCGGTAGGTGTCGATGAGGCCGCCGTATCTTCTTCCGAAGGCCTTGGCGAAAAGACCGTCCACCTCGGCGATGACCCCCCGGGCGCCGTCCATCTGCCGGTCCAGCTGGTAGCGCATCTCCATGGAGTGCGCCGGCGAGACGGCGATGTTGATGCTCATGGGGTTCTTTGGATCGAGACGGTTCAGGGGCTGGAACTTCGGCAGGAAGGAATCCACCTCGTCCTGGTCCGGCACCTCCACCCTTTCCACGGTGTGCGATAGGATGAAACCGTCCAGGCAGAGCATGAACGGCAACACCACCCGCGGGTCTTCAGCTATACGATACGCCTGTATGACCATGTCCAGGACCTCCTGGCTGTCCTCCGCGTACGCCTGCATCCATCCCGAGTCGCGTTCGGCCATGGAGTCGTTGTACTCCACCCAGATGCCGCTTCCCGCGCCCAGCGAACGGTTCACGTTCACCAGCAGTATCGGCAGGCGGACCTGCGGCGGCACGTAGAGCATCTCGTGCATGAGCGCCAGGCCGTGCGAGGCGGTGGCGGTGAACGTTCTGACGCCGGTCGCCGAAGCCCCTATGGCCATGCTCATGGCCGAGTGCTCGCTGTCCGCCGGAATGAAGTCCGCGTCCAGCTCCCCATCGTTGATGAAATCGGCGATCTGCTCGATGATTATCGTCTGCGGAGTGATCGGATAGTTAGGTATGACCTCTGGCCTGCACAGCTTCACACCGTACGCCGCTGCGGCGTTTCCCGTCAACGCTCGGACCGATCTCACGCTTTCGCCTCCTTCCTCTTCATTTGGATAGCGTCCTTGGGGCACACCTTGGCGCACAGCCCGCAGCCCTTGCAGTAGCGGATGTCGAACTGCAGCGTCCCGTCATCGGAACGGCGTATGCACCCTTCAGGACAGATGAACCAGCATCTCTGGCACTTTATGCACTTGGATTCGTCATAGATAGGATTGGAAACGCCCCAGCTGCCGGTGAGGTTCTGGGTCATGCTCCCGGGACCTACGGCCATGCCGGCCTTGGTGGTCTTCGGCAGCGCCACGCCGGGAGGTGTTTCCTGCCAGGTAGGCAACCAGGCGTTCTTCTTCTGCACCTTGCGCTCGCCTTTGCACGTTCCCTCGCGGGATCGGTCGTAAGCGGCCTTGGCCGCATCGGCGTTCAAACGGCCGGCCTTTTCTCCCAGCTTCTCCCCGAAGCGGTTCATGATGGCCTGCTGTATCGATTCCAGCTTCACGAAATCGTCGGCCCTAGCCATCGCTCCCAGTATCGAAGTGTTCACTATCGGCGCCCTCAGCATCTCCAGGGCGATGCTGGTGGCGTCCACGCTGACGCAGCGCGTGACCACGCCTAGATCGATATCGGACGGGGCCAGGGAACTGTTGACGACCGCGCATCCTCCTTTCTTCAGGCCGGAGGCCACCGGCTCGATCTCCAGCAGTGATTCGTCCATGACCACCAGCATGTCCGGCTCGGACACCTGGGTACGGTCGCAAATGCGCTTATCGTCGATGCGGGCGAAGGCCATCACGGGAGCGCCGCGGCGCTCCGCGCCGAAGAACGGGAAGGCCTGCGCCTGCTTCCCCTCCAGGATCGCCGCCTCGGCTATCGTCTGGGCGGCCATTACCGCCCCCTGACCTCCTCGTCCGTGGAACCTGATCTCGTACATGTTCATCCCCTGGGAAACTGGGTCTTCCAGCTAATGTGATAAGAAGGTTGTGGAAGGTGTTTAACCGATCAGTTGACCAGCGTCAGCCAGTGGTGGTACTTCGGGTCGTTGCCGCGGGCGGCCTCGAAGAAGGATTCCTGCAGGTCCTTGGTTATCGGCCCGCGCTTCCCTTCGCCGATGACCCTCTGGTCCAACGATCGTATCGGAGTTACCTCCGCGGCGGTTCCGGTCATGAAGAACTCGTCGCACATGTAAATCTCGGAGCGGGTGATCTCCTTCTCGATGATCTGGTAGCCCTTGTCCCTGGCGATGGTGGACACGGAATCCTTGGTGATGCCTTCCAGCACTCCCGCCGCCAGCGGCGGGGTGTAGATCTTGCCGTTCTTGATCATGAAGATGTTCTCGCCCGGACCCTCGGCCACGGTGCCGTTGGTGTTGAGCATCAGGCACTCGTCCGCCCCCAGCTGGTTCGATTCGATCTTGGCCAGGATGGAGTTGACGTAGTTGCCGCAGATCTTGGCCTGCAGGGAGGTGGAGGTGTTGGCCGGCTTGGTCCAGGAGGAGGTGATCAGCTTGGCCCCCTTCTCCATGTTCTCCTTCCCGAGATACGCGCCCATGTGGGCGCAGGCTATGGCCGTGTTGACCTTGAACTTGAAAGGGTTGAGGACGATGCGGTTCTCGTCGTTCTCCCCGTACCACATCAAAGGACGGATGTAGTCAGAGTTGTCCGCTGCGTTGCGAACCGCAAGCCGGGTAGCCTCCACCAGCTCGTCCACCGTGTAAGGGTGGGCCATGCACATGATCTTCGCGGAATCCATGAAGCGTGCCATGTGCTCCCTGAGCCGGAACACGGCCTTGCCCTTCGGCGTCTCATAGATGCGGATCCCTTCGAACACACCACTGCCGTAGTGCAGGGCGTGGGTCATGAAGGGCAGAAGCACCTTCTCCTGTTCGATCAACTTGCCGTTCATCCACATCATGATCTTCTTCTCGGACATGCCAAATCTCCCGTGATCGCTAACGCCCCGGCTGAGGCCGGGAGGCGTGCGCCTTGGTAAGTAGTGACACGGATAAAACCTTTGTGAATTATTCAGCGAAGTAGGAAAACTAGGCCAGTTTGTCGCAGCGTATGGAAGCGGCCTCCCTTAACTTGGCCTTCTCCAGCATGGCGTCGATGTCCTCGCCGCACAGCTTGGCGATCTCCCCGCCTATGGCCAGCATGCGGTTCGCGGTCAGTTCGAAACCCTTGCTGCGCATCCGTTCGGCGGCCTGCACCACGGTCTTAATGGAACGGTCGCTGACCAGATTGTCGGAGAAGTTGACCACCTTGTCCTCCAAGGTCACCGGCATGTAGTCGCCCTCCGGCAGGCCTAGCGCCCTGGCCTCGTCAGAAGTGAAACCGGAAGCGATGTGCCGGCCGATGCAGTTCACCAGCTTTTCTGGGAGACCACGCTCCCTGGCGATACGAACGCTCTCCGCCACGTGGCTCACGCCGTGCGTGCTCGAGCGCCCGATGTCATGAAGCAGCGAGGCGGCATTCACCAGCTCCAGATCGGCGCCGCAGCGCCGGGCGATCTCCATGGCCACCAGGTTCACCACGCAACAGTGCCGGATGACCGCCGTGGAAAGCCTCTCCTCGCGCATCATGCGGTAGCATTCGTCAGTGCTTGGATAGCTCGACAACGTTCTTCCCCCTCTCGCAGGGAAGCACCTTGATCTGCGCTCCCTGGTAGTCCCTCTGCAGCATGCGGCCCTGGAAGACCCGGTCCAGGAGTATCGCCAGGGCAGCCACTTCAGAATGGGGCTGGTTACCTACCGAGATGTTCAGGTCCGCCCTCTGATAGACCTCCGGGGGCACCTTCTCCGCTCCGACGACGACAAGAACATTGCCGTCGGGAACGTTGGGCGCCGCCTCGTCCACCGGAAGACCGTACATGGTCAGGTGAACGACCGTTCCCTGGAAGTCCTGCAGGAACCTTCTCCAGTTGACTCCGGTGGTGATCTCGAAATCCCCGCCGAAGCGTTTGACCACGTCGTTGATGCTCTCCTCCAGAACGGCGTCCTTGGTGGAGACGATTATGCGTTTCGCTCCGAACGCGCGGGCGGTGAGCGCCACGTGGGTCGTTATCCTCTTATCCCTCTCCGGCCGGTGTCCGAGCCGGAGGACGGTAATCTCTGGCACCTTACTCCTTCACCTTTTCCAGACGGTGGCCGCGGTAGTCCATCTTCACCGAGCGCTTCACCAGGCTCTTGAGCATGGTGGCCGTCATGCCCAGGTTCTCGGCGACGTCTCCGGCGAAGCGGCCTTCCTTGCCGACCTGCTCCAAAATGTTGTCCTCGATCTCCTTGAACTCGTCCTCGGGCATCATTGCCGCATAAAGAACGTCAGAGATCTCATAAACAGGCCATTGGGCGTTGATGTGGAAGGAGTTGTAGTAAGTGTGATACGCCTTGTCCGGGCGGTTGCCTCCGGACGGCTGCCATCTGGTCTCCACCAGCTTCATCTTCTCGAAGAACGCCAAGGCTTCCTTACCCTCGGCCCCGTACTTCTCCTCGATCTCCTTGACGGTGCGCCATTCCAAGGTCACCTCCTTCAGGACATCCCTCTTCACCGGGGTATCTACAGCCCTCAGCATAGATACCAACTCGGAGGGTTCGTTGATGACCTTAATTTTATTCATACCTCCACTAATCACTCTTAGAAAATAAAAACTATGCGGATTCACCCGATAATTCGCTTGATTCGAAGGACCGCCTTATTTTGTATTGCGCCAGACGTAAAGATCGTAATATGAAGTAAGCTTTTCCACCCGTTCCTAGACAGGGGCGAGGATGAAGGGAATAACATTATATTCCTGCTCTCGATTTCTTCCCCCCAATGAGCAAGATCATCTACCAGTGCTTGGTGTGCAACAAGGTGCACCAGACCCTTGAAGGGGCGGAGAACTGCCACAAGGGACCTACCCAGACCGTCGAGCAGGGGCTTACCGGTTTCAGCAAGCGCAGGGGCCTCATCGGCAACTGAGCCCTTTCTTTTTTTCCTAGAAAGGAAGCTGGCCCAGCACCAGTGCCACCAAGAACACCGGCACCAATATCAGTATCATGTCATCGTCCATGTAAGGGAAGCGCCGGGACTCCAGGAACAGGGCGACCGGGGCGACGAGCACCGCGGACAGCAGGACCGGGAAGGTCATTCCGTAGAAGTAACCGAGGCCGATCAGCAAGATGAAGAAATAGACCACCATGGGCAGCATGGGGTTCAGGTCGCTCTTGCGCTGCCTCAGCTCCCCGACCAGGGGGTCCACCCAACCCATGCCCAGCAGCACGGGCAGCGTTATCTCCACCGGGAAGTAGAGAAGGGCGATCGTCACCGAAACGGCGAAGAAGGCCGTGGCCGAGGGGCGCTCGTCCTCGTAGGCGCGGAACACGGGCACCTTGAGCCGGGCAATGAGGCGCACGGTGTCCGTGGCCAGGACGATCAGCATGAGCAGTATGAGGACCTGGTCCTTCGGCGCGCCCGGAACGACCTCGTCCGGGACGATATAGTATATGCACAGGAGTGGCGCTAGAATGTGTATGAAGCGCCTAACCCCTTGCCAGTCCATGTCCTTGGTAATGGGTTACCATACATAATGAGATTGGTTGAAAGGGAGGACCTTACAGAAAACTGGCGCCGCCCCATTTTCTCTCGATCCCGCGGTAGAAGTAAAGGCTGAGAACGAGAAGAACGCCGCACACCCCCAGTATGCCCGACAGGGCCCACCAGGCACCGCTCTGCAGACTGAACGAGAGAATGGTGAGCAGCAGGTCCGGAAGCAAGGAGATGGCGGTGAACTTGGTGAGTATCGTGGGATTGAAGAAGAAGGAGTTGGTGTTCAGCCCGGTAAGGTACGCCGTGGCCAGGATCATGTAGGCCGTGGTGCAGTAAAGTACGATAAGAGCAAGCCACAGCAGCTGCCATTCGTCGTTCAGAATGGAAATGCCTAGAACGAACAGCGTGGAGACCCCGGTGGTCAGAAGGAAGAAGGCCATCAGCTTGACCTTGATCACCTGGGGCACCCGCACCGGCAGAGTCTCGTAATAATCGTTCAGGTCGGTGTTGGTCATCCAGCTGTAGAGAAGGACGCCGAAGAAACCCACCATCGCCCCATAGAACACGGCGTTGAAGCCCACCGGGATGTTCAGACCGTGATTGACGTAGTAGGTGGTGAAGCTCAGGAACACCAGCGGCACGATGTAAGCGAATGTCATTCGCACCGTGAGGCCGGAGCGCCGGATGTCCACGAACTCTTTAGCGAGGAGCGTTCTCGAGGGGAACTTGGAGAAGGCCCTCAGGTGCTGCAGGAACATCTCCCGGTGCGTTCCGGTCAATACGGACCTGCCAGGCCGGACCAGCATCAGGGACAGCGCCAGGAACGCCACGCTCAGCGCCGCGCATATCGCCAGATAGAACATGGCCAGCGGCCAGTCCGCCGGGAACGGCAGCGCCTTCAGCTGATATCCCAGGCTGGGAATGATCAGGTCCAGCCCGTAGAGGTCCGTAAGGCCGTAGCCGGCCACCAGGGCGATCAGAACCATAACGGAGGCCAGGAACACGCGCCGGTCTATGGAGAACAGCACCGAGATCAGGAAGCTGGTCGACATCCCATAAAGGAAGGTCACCAACAATCCGATGAATATCACCAGGACGGAAAAGAGCGAATGGGACGAGAGCGCCGCGCCCAGCGCCACGCCGCCGAAGGCCGGCAGCAGCATGAGCCCGGAGTAGAAGATCACGTCCCGCAGATACATCCCCAGGAACACCTTGCGGAACGAGACGGGAAGCAGGAAAGGCATGCTTATCAGGAAGTTGTCCTTGCCGTACCTCCGTTCCAGATACGTCTGGCCGAGCACACCGAACGCACCCACGCTGAGCCCGTAGATGTAGATGCCGCCGTAGGCCATGAGCAGCAGGTCCCACAGCCGCAGGTCGCCGGTCAGGATGTCCAGGCCGTACGTGAAGAGGGTTGTGAAGAAGAAGATGTACAGCGGCAGCGACAGGAACAGCCGACGCGAAGAGTACTTCACGTGCATGCGGTACTCCTCGGTGAGCATCAGCCTAAGGAGCGAGGCCGTTCCCCCCGCCCACCAACCTCAGGAAAAGCGTTTCCAGGTCCTCCCCGCCCACCAGGGCGTTGGACACCCTGTCCTTCAGGACCACCTTGCCGTGGTCCAGGATGATCATCTCCTGGACGATGCGCTGCGCCACGTCCAGGATATGGGAGCAGAGGAACACCGTCCGGCCGTCCTCCCTGAGTTCCAAAAGGTAATCGCGCAGCTTGCGCTGATAGATGGGGTCCAGGTTGATGAACGGCTCGTCCAGGAACAGCAGCTTCGGCTCGTGGATGAAGGCCGCGGCCAGCATCACCTTCTGCCTCATGCCCTTGGAGAGGTCCCTGCACAACGTCCCTTCGGAACCTTTGAGATCGAAGAACGCGAGCCATCTCTCGATCCTTCCGTCGAGAGACTGGACCTCGTGCAAGGTGCCCGCGAACCTGAGGAACTCCGAGGCGGTCAGGTACGACGGCGGGCTCTCCACCTCCGGGACGATGCCTATGCGCCTCTTGACATCCATGGCGTTCCTGGTCGGATCGAGCCCAAGCACCTCGGCCGTGCCGCTCGTGGCCGGGATCTGCCCGGTGAGTATCTTCAGAAGGGTGGACTTCCCCGCGCCGTTGGGACCGAAACAGCCGAAGAAGGCCCCCTCGTCAACAGTGAACGACGCCTGGTCCAGGGCCACGAACTCACCGTACCTCTTGGTAAGTCCTTCCACCACGATCGCCGGCATGCGGGAAATCATGCAAAGCGGCGTATTTAAGGGGTGCGCGCTGGGAGCGTGGAACGGAACGTAGAGGCGAAACGGATTTAACTATACCAAATGTTATCACGTGTCTAGCGCTTAGGAAGTTGCCGTCATGAAGGGTCACAGCGTTCTCACCAGCAAGATAGAGGCCGAGGTCGAGCTCCTGGAAAGGCACGTGGTCATGTTGAACGCCATCAGGAAGCACGAGCCCATCGGCATAATCCGTCTCTCGGAACTGCTGGACATCCCGCAGCACAAGGTGCGTTATTCCTTGCGCATATTGGAGCAGGAAGGGCTCATCAACCCCTCTCCCGAAGGGGCTATCACCACGGAGAAGCTCAACGAGTTCTACGAGAGGGTCGTGGACATACTGGACCGCATGGAGGTCACCGTCGGCAAGCTCAAAGGGGAGCTGGAACAGGAGTCCAAGAAGAACATAAAAGATTAATATGCGACCTCTGTTCTAGAGGCTCATCAGGCCGTCGTAGCTCAGTCGGTAGAGCGTATGACTGTTAATCATAAGGTCAGCGGTTCGATCCCGCTCGACGGCGCCTTCCCTCACCCGTTCTCGTCCCTCACTTCTTATAGGCCACGTACACGTCCGCCTCGATGATGCGCCCGTCAACCACGAAATGGTGAATGAAGTACAGGTTCCCGTCGCGGTCCAGGGTCGGTTCGGCCGCGAACGACGACAGGACCAGTTCCGGCGCTCCCCAGGTCCCGTTATCGATCATGGAGCGCCACACCGAGGGCGCCCCCATGTAGGTCCTGGTGAACCATATCTCCTGACCGTCCTCGCTAAGGAAAGGCCAGCCCTCGCTATCCGGGGTGTTCAGGGGGGCCAGGTTAACCGGCTCCTGCCAGACCCCGTCCTGGAGCTGCGAGACCCACAGGTCGTATTGGCCCATGGTGCCCGGGCGGTCGGAGTGGAAATAGAGCTCGGTCCCATCGGCGCTGAGATGCATCTCCCCCACCTGGAACTCATCGTTCAGAAGGTCGCCGGAGTACGTCCAATCCCTCCAGGCCTGGTCGTGATAGGAGGCGGTGAAAAGGTTCACTCCAGTGTAGCCTTCCCTGGCCGAGGCGAACCACATCTCGTCGTCAAGTACGAAGGGGGCGCCGTCCAACGCCAATTTACCGGGGTGCTGCAGCCACACCCGCGTCGGCTCATCCCAGCCGGTGCCGTTCCAGTTCGAGCGCCATATGCCAGTCACCTCATCGAACAGCTGTTCCTGCGCCGGGACGCTGGCGTTCGGGGTGAAGAAGAAGTACATGGTGTTGCCGTCGGGGGTGATGAACGCTGAATCTTCCGCCCCGGCGCTGTTGATCGGGCCTTCCAGGGGGACTGGGTCCTCCCATAGGTCAAGATGGAGCACGGGCGGGTAGATGTCCACCTCCGGGGTCATCTTGACCGCGCCCGCGGGTATGGCCTCGGCCCGAGTGGTGTCGGGGTATGGGTCGCTCTCCGGGACGAAGCCGGAGCTGAGGATCAGGCCGATGAACAGCAAGGCTATGGCCACGGCGCCGACGACCGCCACGAGGATGATCATCCGTTTCCTCATGAGGCGGTAATTCTCGGCTGTGCCTATAAGCCCATGTAGTCCTCAGGCCCTGATCATTATAAGCATCATCTTGAAGGCCTTGACGCCATGCAGGGCGTGTGGCTGGTTGGCGGGCATGATGAGCATCTCCCCGGCCTTGACCCTCTGAGTGCTGCCGGATATGGTGATGTCCGCTTCTCCGTCCAGTATCTCCACCATGGCGTCATACGGCGCCGTATGCTCGCTTAGCCCCTGTCCTTCATCAAAGGAGAAGACGGTGACGGTTCCCACGCTCTTGCTGATCAGGGTCCGGCTTACCACCGCCCCGTCCTGGTACGCGACGAGGTCCTTGGAGACCAGCACCTTGCCGCGGAGGTCCTCCTTCTTCGCTCCGTCCGGATTCATCATTTCCAGGGCCATATCATCCCTCACAGCACCTTGGTCGACTCGACCGGCTTGGGCATCTTCATGACCAGGAAGCGGAACTCCGGGGACGTCTCGTTGAACAGCCGGTGCGGGACGCGCGCCGGGGACTCGATGACCATGTCCCTGCTGACCTCCCTGACCTCGTCGCCTATCTCGACCTTTCCGGTTCCTTCCAGAACGTAGAACATGACATCCACCGGGGTGACGTGCTTCTTCAGCGTCTCACCCTTCTTGAGCGAGATCACCACGCCCTGGCCGTGATCGTGGTCGTATATCATGCGCACGCTCACCTTGTGGGGCGTGTCCTTCTCCGGGAAGTCCGTGTACTTGGCCGCCTTCATTTCTTCACCTCTGCCTTTGAGTATCCCAACGCGTCCTTATGACATGTCGCTAGGCACCTGCCGCACAGGTAGCACTCCGATCCCGCCCTTTCCTCCAGGACCTGAGGAGGGCAGACCTTTTCGCACCTTCCGCATTCGACACAGTTCGAGTTCCTTCTGACGCTGTAAACGCTCTTCCAGGAGAGCAGGGACGACAGCGCCCCGAAGGGGCAGACCAACCTGCAGAAGGGGCGGTACACCACCGTGGAGGCGACAATGATCGCCAGGAAGATCACCAGGCCGGGACCGACCACCAGTTGGAAGAGGTCCGGTAGACCCAGGACCTTGGTCAGGTTGAAAGAGAACATTACCGCCAGGAACACCATCGCCACGAACACACCCAGTCGGACCTTGACGGTGATGGAACTGGACACCTTGATCTTCTTGATCGGGGCCAGATAGGCCAGCTCCTGCAGGGCGCCGGGAGGACAAACGTAACCGCAGAACACCCGGCCGACGACGAGCGACGACAGTATCACGACGGAGGTCACCAGGACCACCATTGGGAGATTCGCCTGCGGAAGCTTGCCGAGCATCAGCAGCTGCAGCTGCCAGGGGAACATAGGCGCGAAGTAGGCGAAGCCCAGCAGCGTAGACAGCAGCAGGATCACCCAGCCCAGTTCCTTCCTCAACTTACCCTTGTACAGCAGATAGGTTATCGCCGGGACCATTATCGCGGTGTAGACGATCCCCAGGACCATCGCTAACTCCAGTTTCATCATTCAGCCTCCAGACATTTCTTGAGCATTCTGAGGAGGGGCGGGGCCTTCTCCCTCAGGTCGTAAGAGAAGTTGGCGTGCCGCCACTCCAGCACCGCCAGGCGCAGCCCGCCCATGAAGAGCAAAGAGAAAGCCTCCGCGTCCACGTTGGATGAGAAGGCTCCGGACGCCTTTCCCTCCCGGATGAGCTGGGCTATGAGCGAGGAACGCGAGGAGCGCCTGAGATCGAAGCGCTCCTTGACCGACGGGAACTCCCTGAATATGTCCTCCTGGAACAGTATGGAGGTGTGCATCGGGTTACTCTGGAAGTTGTCCAGCTGCCAGGCCAGCATGTTCTGCAAGGCCTCCCACGGACCCTCCCCGCGCGGAAAGAACTGGTTCTCCTCGAACACCATGCTCGCCAACGAATCAACGATGTCCTCTTTTCCCTTGAAGTGACGGAACAACGCGGCCTCGCTCACCCCCACCTGGTCGGCGATCTCCCGCAGCGTGAGGGAGTGGATGCCCTTGTTGTGAACGATGCCCAGAGCTGCCTCCAGTATCTGCGATCTGCGGGCATCCCCTTTCATGCGAGCGGCCATGTTCATACCTTATTAGTTATCACTAACTAACATAAATGTTCAAGGTATAAATCGTTATCGAAAAGAAGGAAGATGTATCAATCCACCAGGACCAGACCGGTCCACAGGTAGGTGTCCTTGGGCGGCAGGTCAATGGGCATGCCGGCGTTCTCGGCGGTCTTGATGACGTCGATGCCTAGCGACTCCATGGACGGCCGGGCCTGGAACGGGTGGCGGCAATCCTCGCCGTCGACGGCGCTGCACTCTTCACAGAGCGGACACGGCCCTCCGCCGAGACCGGCGGCGAACCGATAGCCGAACAGGAAGGCGTCCCTCTCCAGCTTGGTCACGATCTCGTTCAGCTTCCTGACCTGGTCCAGCGCCTTCTTGTCCCGGTCCGGCCCTAGCTCCTGCGCCGGCAGCGATATCTGCACCAGAATTCCAAAATTATATCTGGCCAGCACCTTGGAGAACTCCTCGGCGCTCATGACCAAGGGCGGACAAATATGGCTGCGTCCGTAGTACTTGCACAGCGGAACCTGGCACTTGAAGTTGACCCTTGGATCGACCACTATGTTCTGCACCGGCACCGGTGCCACCTTGCCCGCTCCGTAAACGGTCGCATTGGCGCACAGCGCCTGAAGATGCTCGCCTATCTCCATACGTCTTCCTCGTTCACATAACACAGAAGCAACCTAAAAACGGTTGCCCATGCTCACGATTTAATATTCGGATTCTGTAGTATTCTGGGGAGGATATGCTCGAATCGAACTGGAAGAAGGAGGCTGAAAAGGATAAGCTGAAGGATGCGGAGAGGGCGTCACAGTTGGTGAGCTGGTTCTTCACCGGTCTGGCCGCCTGGTTCCTGCTGACGCACTGGACCCAGGACACCGGTTTCTATACCTCCGAGTTCGATCAGCTGGATGCGTTGGTCCTGTTCGGTCCCCTGTTCTTTGGGGTGCTGCCGCCCTTGGTCAGGACGCTTCGGGGCCGCAAGAACATCGCCAGACCGTGGGACATCTTCGGCTCGATGCTCTTCGTTCTGTCGTCAGCGTACTTTCTGTGCGCCTTCCCGTTCGATATGGCCTACTTCGCCGTTCCGCTGCCTGGGAGCTTGCAGTTCCTGATCGACTGGGTGACCGAGGACATCGCCAAGGTGGTCTTGGTGATCGGGGTCATCGGCGGCATCTTTGGCATTGGCTGGACCACCCTGACCTACTTCAAGGTCCGGGAGATCCTGGAGCACCGGGCTGGACCGTGACACGATCGCCGCGCCTGGTGAGATAGAGCATCAGGACCAAGGCGACCACGCTCATCGCTATGCCGTAGCCGAAGGTCCCCCAGGCGCCAGCGGCATCCCAGAGCAGGCCGGCGACCAGCCCGCCGGGGAGCATCACCAGGCCGACCGCGGTGTGATAGACGCCTAACGCCGTGCCGCGCAGGTCCTTCGGCACCAGGTCGATGACGAAGGACTTGAACGCCCCCTCGCTGGTGCCTTTATACACGCCATAAAGAACGAAGCCCAACGCCAGTAACAGAAGGCCGGTTGCCGAGGCCATGACCAGCGATGTCAACGCGAAAAGCACGAAGGAGATCATGAGCACCGGCCTGCGCCCGACGCGGTCGGAGAGCACTCCGGAAGGAAGCGATACTATGACGAAGATCGCGTTGAAAAGGGCGTACAGCAGAATGGTGGTGATGGTGCTCATCCCCTGCGCCTGCGACTGCAGGACGAAGAAGGAGTAGCTGATCTCCCCGGCGAAGAAGATGAGCACCACCAGGGTCAGGGCCCAGAACCTCCGGCCGAGGCGGCGCGCGTCCTTCAGCATGCGGCCTGTGGCCCGGGTCGCCCTCATCGGCGGCTCCTTGACGAAGAGGAATAGCACAAGTACGGCCAGGGCGGCGGGGATGGTGGCGATGAGGAATATCAGACGGTAGGTGTCCGTGGTTACCGTCGCGGCCGCCAGGAGCACCGGGAGCACCAGCAACGGCCCGATCACCGCGCCGGTGGAGTCCATGGCCTTGTGCAATCCGTAAGCTTTTCCGATATGCTCCTTCGGTGTCGAATCGGCTATCAGGGCATCGCGGGGGGCGCTCCGCAATCCTTTCCCGGTGCGCTCTGTAACACGTACCGCGAACACGTGCCAGTAGGATGTCGCGAGGAAAAGCAGCGGTTTCGCCAGGGTGCTCAGCCCGTAACCCGAAGTAAGAAAGGGCTTCCGCTTTCCCAGTTTATCAGATAAACGGCCGGAGACGACCTTCAACAATGAAGCGGTGGTCTCCGCCGCCCCCTCGATGAGACCGATGACCGCGCCGGTGGCCCCGATACCCACCAGAAAGAGCGGCAGGATCGGATAGATCATCTCACTGCTGACGTCCGTGAGCAACGAGACCAGGCCGAGCACCAGAACGTTGGTGGAGATACCGGTGAGCAGCCTCTTCTTCTCGATCATCTGGAGAGAGACGGCTGTGCGTCTTATTCATCTTATTGAGGATCGCGAGGCTGCGAACCTGCGGCCCAGTTAACCTTCAGAGGGAGAAATATGTGCGATAAGTTAATGCTCTCAAAATTACTGATTTGTAAGCATGCGTGGTGGGGGAGCGTGCGCTTTGATACTAGGCGTGATGCTGCTGGTATCGATGGTTCCAGGCAACACCACGGCGGAGGACATATTGCTGGTGGAGTTTCCTTCGCAGGTTGAGACAGGAACGACGTGCGCCTTCTGGTCGAGCGTGACCAACGACGGTGATTCGGACTTGACCATAACCAGGGTGGCGATCGACGTTCAAGGAAACGACTGGATGTTCCCGTTCGAATCCGACCGGGTGGTGCTGTTCAGCGGGAATAGTACAGTATCTCCGGGGGAGAAGGTCACCTTTAAAAAGGAGTCGTGGGTGGGGGCCGTTGACGGCCTCATGGACGTGCTGGTCACCGTGAGGTTCTTGGAGCACGAGGGAGCGAACGAGACGGAATACAGTCAGACGTTCCCGGTCACTTTCATCATCGAAGACGGCGGTTACGTTGACGAAGATCCGCAGGACCAGGATTCGGAGGGACCGCATCGCCTCGCCCTTTTCCTCTCCATATTCATCTCCTTCTGGGCCTTGTTGATGTTGGCGTTTCTATTGCGCACCTCGGTATACGACTTCGAGACCAAGAAAACGCTCGAGGAGGAAACTATCAGCGGCGCACTGTGGTTCAAGTACTTCGACCTGATCTGGTGGGCCACCGGGCACAAGCTGGCCGTGGTCCTCCTTTACGGCCTTATCGCGTTCTCCTTCTCTTTGATCGGGATACTCTGGTATTTCTAGAGCCCACCCCTCGGAAAAGATGATGAACTCAAAGCTCGCCATCCAGTTACAGATGGTAGGAGGGGGCGTAATTTTCCTTTGACCGTTGTCCACGCCTGTGCCTATGAATCGGACGAGGGACGGCGTGCATGGTCCCAGGGCATATATTTTTAATATCCGTCCTATCTTTCAGTTCATCCGCACAACGGGTCCGTAGCTTAGTCCGGTGGAGCGAGCGGCTCATAACCGCTTGGTCGTCGGTTCAAATCCGACCGGGCCCATACATCTCATCTGACTCACCCTGTTTTTTTCAAATCACGGTGAAAAAGAGCATTTTCACTCATCTTGAGATCATGATTGATAAGTCCTTCATCAGCAGGAAGGCCACCAGGGCCAGCAGCCGCGACTATCTAGTGCACCACGGTCAATCCGTTGTACACGTGGGGGGGGGGCGGTCTCGTTGGTCACTGCCGCTAGAGCGGTCGGGACCTCGATAACGACCTCCTCGGCGGTAACGTTCCCCATGCTGCCGTTCATGAAGAACGCGATGGCGATCGTGAAGCAGAGGGCTATGACTGCCGTGAGTCGGTCGGTCAGGGCGGGTTTGAATGATTCCATGCGCATGCTTAAGGCGTAATATATTATCTAACTGTAAAAATGTATAAAACTAAATTAATATATAGGGGCTAAATAAGAGGTTGAATTACCATTTAAAGGCGTGTTCACTATTATGCGCTCTTTAAGTATCATTTTCGAATTGATTATCAATGGAATATCATTATGTAATCTGACAGGGCTCCGAACGGTCGAAATGGAATACGTGATCTTCGATTATCCTCTGAGGGATGACCTTAGAAAGAAATGGAAAATACTATCTCTAATCATATTTTTATTTGGAATCCCTGTTGCCATCGCATATCAAAGTGTCTATCCTCTTGTAATTTTTTCCATACTGGCCCCTCTATCCTATTTCGGTCTATGGTATGGTCAGGACTACTCTGTACCAAGGAAGGTCGGAGTAGGGGACCAAGGTGTGGAACTGATCTGTGCGAGCGGCAAGAATACCATCATACCCTGGAATGAACTGAACTCCTACGGTCTCAGCTCAAGTCCGGAGACCACTGTAGCGCCAGCCATTATCTTTTATTCCAGCAGGAAATTCAATTATGTCAGTTATGACGCGGGGAAGGAGATCGCCAGGCGGTACGAGATCATAATGAACAAGCCTCTCCGGGAGGTTTGGCGCAGGAAGGACCTTAAAAACCGATTCAGAACCCTCTGAAAGAAGAGAGTGGGAACTGACGATCACCTGGTCACATGAACCGCCCCGACCGCCGATGGCGAGCTCGCTTCCCAAGCCGGCGCGAGCCTGTCCATGAAATCACAACTAATCTTTTAGGCGCCCTGTGGACAATGATTAAGGGATAAACGAGTTGTAAACGCTTTATCGTCCGGGCATAACCGCGCACCGCCCATTTGCACCTTATACCGGTTATTGAGTTTTATAAAAGGACGACTGGCCGGTCGGACTTCAAAATCCGACCGGGCCCACATCTTATATCCATTTTTTCTTCTTTGCGACGAACGCTGCCAATACGACCGCCGCGGCGATTATGGCAGCCCCGATGAGCAGCGAGATCAACATACTGGGTGTTCCTGTTCCTTGATCGGATTCCCGGTCATGATAGACAGTGATCTCGGGATCGCTCTTCAGCGAGACGGTGTCATTATAGACCAGACCCGGAAACCCGTGAACGGCCAACGGACCGTTATCGAACCTAAGGTGGGAATAGGCCAAGGAAGCGTAAGAATCGGTTCTGTTCGACACCGTGAAATCATTCTTCATGTTCATGCTGGATATCGTAAGAGGAGCGCCGCTGGCTGTGGTCAGGTTATACTCCAGGGTGGTGTTCGAATGACTGGACGGGTTCAGGAACCCCTCGTTCGAATTGGCCTTGTGCACCCCCATGCGGTAATGGACCTCCATGGCGAATTCCGTCCCGTCCTCGACCTCGACGTCGCTGTTCTGACCGTCGAAGAGGACCAGATCGCTCAGGTCTAGGTCCGCCTCCACCTTGATGATGGTCTGGTTCCAATCAGCGGTGACGTGATGGCTCAGGGTAAGGTCGAAGGTGGATTCCGGATGGTCATTGCCGTAGAGCCGGATATTGTTGAAGGAGATGTTACACCAAAGCGTGGGGGTGTTCCCTTGGTACACCATCGGAGTGTAGCTCATCTCCAGGTCGTTGCTGGTGGACAGACTGACCATCATTCCCTGCCCTCCGATGATGACCCCCATCTCCATCATCATGAGCTGGGCTATGTAGGTGGTGCCGTTGATATCGTAATGGATGTTGAACTGGTAGTCGGTGCCGTATCCCTGGCCCTGCGTCATGTTCCGGGCGGCGAGCTTGATCAGGGTGCCACCGTTGTTGATGTCCAGGGCCCATTCCTCATTGACGAACATGCCGTACTTCTCTTCGTTGAAGATGTGCCACTCCAGCAGCTGAGGCTCGGGGACCAGTTCCCCGGCGGTCTCATCAGCATTGGCGCCAGGGATTGCCAGGCCACCAGTTAGCAGCATCGAGACCGTAAGTAACGCAAGAACTACCGCGCGCCCGCCCATGGGTACGTAAATGAGTTCTAATTATAAACACCAGATCGGTTCGCGGGTTGAAAAACCAATATCATAAAAGGTTTGGATTGACCGTTGCCTCCTTGGGAGGATCAGTTCTTCGGAGCGGCGTCCTTGGGGACCTTGTCGGCCTTCTTGATGTTCTTAGCCATTTTGTCACCTCTGGAACGAAAAAAGAAGAGCTGGCTTTTAACCCGTTCCCAATGACCATATACGAATTAGCTCGGAAAACGGTTATTATGAGCGATGCGATGATAGCGCTAGCGCAAGGGTGGCCGCGGGGATCCCTACTTTTTACTCTTCTTGACCGGGATGACTATCTCCCTGGTAAAGGGCTTGATTGCATGGGCCATGGTCGCCTTGGGGCAATGGGGCTTGCGGCATCCCACGCTGTTCGCCAGATCTCCCAACGGGCAGAAGGACCATTTCTCGCACTTGTTCACTGAGGCACCTGGAAAGAGATATGGCTGGTCGCCCTTACAATGATTTCCCACATCACCCGTCAGGCGCACCATACCGGTTAAATCCCTGTGCCCCCATTCGCAGATGGTTGCCGATGCGCGATTGGGAATCATTCTTGCCGAGAGACATTTGCGAGCGCCTGCAGCGAATAATGGACGTGCAGTTCGTCACCGATCTGGATATCAAGACGGAGTCCATCTCCCCTGAAGGGGAGGTGGTCTGCACCATGGACGCCGGGGACAAGATCAACGCCATGGGGGGTGCGCACGGAGGGGCGATCTTCAGCCTGGCAGACCAGGCGTTCGCCCTGGCTTGCAACATGGGCCCGGAGCCACAGGTGGCCCTTTGCGTCAACATGAACTTTCTTAGGCCGGGGAAAGGGCGCTTGAAGGCAGTGGCCAGGAAGGTCTCGGAGACCCGAAGGACCTCGCTTTGCGAGGTCAAGGTCTTCGAGGACGGGGAGCTGATAGCCGTCTTCCAGGGGACCAGCTACAAGATCAGGGCAAAGCGGCCGGAGACCTCCTCCTGAAGGAACCTTTCAGACCGCCGCATTTTCGCGCTCACGACCATTCTTCCGTCGACAGGTGCGTCACGTTCGCCCCGAGATCCAGCTTGTTCATCAGAAGATGACGATGGCCGCGATGGCCATTAATGCGGCAATGATCCAGGAGATAGCGTATACGATGCCGGGATCGGCGAAGGTGCTAATCATCAGGCCGGCCAGGACCGGGCCGATGGACGTTCCAATGGTCAGATCAGATGATTACCACCAGGAATATGGCCAGGATGAAGCCTGTCATTATCAGGTAAAGCTTCCTCTGGACACGCCTTCCCTGTTCTGGCGTTTCCGACCTCCATAAACGGGTGACCATATACACGACCGCCGCATCCGCCATGGAGATGAGCGCTAGATACGGCAGGCCAAGCCATCCCGTGAAGAATGGGATCGATCCCAGTGCGATGAAGGCCGCGAACAGCACGGTGACCACGGTCAAGGCTGCTTTTCTGCCGTAAAGTATGGCCAGGGATCGGGAGCCTCTCAGGGCGTCGCCCTCGGCGTCCATGACCCCACCGGACACCTCTTCGGCCAGGTCGAACAATGCGGCCATGAGGGCGAAGGTCCAGACCAGACCGCTGTCCCCCTCACCCGTCATCAATCCTCCCAGCACGAAGGTCATGCCCACAGAAAGGGCCACGATGGCGTTCCCAGGCAGCCCTAGCGTCTTCAATCTCCAGTTGTACAGCATGCCCAGGACCCACAGAAAACTGGTGAAGGCCAGTACCGTTGGCCCGAAAAATGCTGATATCGAAAGGCCACCGAGCGATAGTGCGATGGTGAATATCACCACCTCGGCCACCGTCACCCTTCCTGCGGGAAGCGGACGGTCCGGGTGGTTGATCCTGTCCACCTCGATGTCGAAGAGGTCGTTCGACACCATCTCCGAGCCGGATATCAGGAAGCCTATCATGAAGCCCATCAGAGCGATATCTAGCGGGGGCAACTCCCTCAAGGCCATGGCCTGGCCTACGAACACGCAGATCCCGGCGGCGATGGGGAGCTCCGGCTTCAGGAGCCCCAGTAACGAGCGTGTCTTTCCCATACTACCCTGTGCATGGATGACCAGGGAGCATAATAAAGTGCCCGGGGGCCCGGCCAAGGATCCCTGAGGATAGGAAGGTTCAGAGCATGTGGATGAACATCAGGGTCCAGTAGGTCCCGTGCATCCCGAAGTCGCTCCAGAAGACCTCCTTGGTCACCACCTTTCCGGACTCCAGGGTCTCATAGTACTCGTAGGTCCCGTACCCGCTGCTGGACCCCAGCATCTGATGCATGAACTCCAGGGTCTCCGTGTAGTTGGCGTAGGCGGGGTCGGTGAACAGGTTGCGGCCTATTTGCGCCGCGTCCGTATCGTACACCTCCAGCCCGTCATCCTGCAGGCAAGTGATCTGGAACCCGGAGGAAAGGCCGAGGGCCTCTGCCCTCTCCCTGATCATCACCTCGATGTCCAGAGTCACCGACAGACTGCCGATGAAACGGCCCTCCTGGTCGAATACCGGCATCTGCATGTCCGAGGCCATGAACCCCTCGACCATCCTGAAGACCTGGCTCATCACCGGCATGCGGGTGGAGATCATCCTCTGCACCTGCTCCTGACCGCTGATGTCCACCCCCTCCGCCGCATGGTATGCCGAGGGCTCTGAGGCCACGATGACCCCGTCGATGTCGATGGTCACCACGTCGATGCCGTGGGCGATATTGTCCAGCACCTCGTTCATCACCGCCCTGGCCTCCGTTCCGTTGAGACCGACCGCACCGAGGAGCGCGGCACCCCGGGCCAGTTCATCGCTCACCTCGACCAGGCCGTCCTGCACCTCCGACCGCATGGTCATGAGGGCGCGGTAGACCTCCTCGCGGACCGCCAGTTCCTCGTTCTCCCGGCTGAGGTTCTCGTTCTGGGCGTACAGGAAGGCCGCCCCTATGGTGGCGACCAAAAATAACGCGGCGGCGATGACTGCGAAGTTCGATTGCTTGTCCATGAGGTCCCTAGATGAGAGTTCCGTCCTCTGGATAAGTAAATTGCCGTTCCCTTGTCCACCCTATATAACCAGCCTGGGCCGATGACCGCCGAGCGAATGATGATTTATCTATCCCTTCGGGAATAGTGACATGGGGATAACCGTGAAGGTCGAGATCTATCACGCATCGAAGTACGGGAACGGGGAGAAGGTCGTAGCGTATCTCCAGGGGTTGCTGGTGGTCAAAGGACATCAGGCTGATTTTCGTCACATTCGCGAGGCAAGGCCGAAAGAGATGCCTGAGGCAGACCTCTATGTCTTCTGTGCGCCTACCCGCATCGGCAAGCCGATCGGAAAGATGAGAAGGTTCCTGAAGAAGGCCAGATTGCCGGAGGGAGCGAAGTACGCGCTCATCGCCACGCACGGTGAGCCTACACCGAACAAGAAGACCGGGAAGATGCCTACTCAAGAGGAGATCGAGAAGTACCAGCAGAACCTGCCGGCCATGGAGGCCATCCTGAAGGAGAAGGGGGCGGTGAAGGTGGCCGATGTCAAGGTGTACGTCAAGAACACCATGAAAGGACCGTTGGCGGACGGCTGGGAGAAGGTCGTGGAGGAGTTCGCCGCTAAGCTTCTCGCCTAGGAACTTGATCGGGAATCGAGCTCTTTCATGGCCAGATAAAGTCTCTCAAAGTTCTCCCAGGAGCCTGGAGAACGCTTCCTCAGCTCGATAGCCAGCGGCAGCAACTTTTCCCAGGTGGAGATTATCATGCCACCGTACAAGTCGCGGATCAGTTCCTCCTCCACCAGCCCCCTTTTCAAAAGTATTCCTATCCCCTCGTAATAGTTGCTCACCGTGGCCAGGGCGGTCTGCAGGGGTTTGTCGATCACCATCGGGCCATACTTCTGAACGAACTCGTCGTAGTCCTTGAACTCGGACGAAAGGACCGTATTGGACATGGTCTGCCATTCGCTGAAACCGATGCTGAAATAAGGGCTTAAGCGGATCAACATGTCCGTCCTCCTCTGGGCGGTCAGCTGCCTCAGCTGGATGGTTGTAAGAAAAAGGCCTACCACGGCCGCTGAGCCTAGAACGATCGCCGATAACGTTGCGAGGTCCAAATCGATCCCCGGGATACTATTGAAGCCGTTGAACATAAAGATGCGAGGTGAAAAAGAGAAATGGGAAAGTGGTTTGGGGGCCTACTTCTTCTTTCTCAGAAGGAACACGGCTACACCGGCGACGGCGGCTATGGCCACGATGGCGATGATGTTGTAGAGCATGGTGCTGTCTCCACCCTCATCGTCATCCTCTGGG
>JBFYNB010000011.1:0-25990 GCA_041304605.1 Methanomassiliicoccales archaeon | reverse complement strand
ACGGTCGCGCGAAGCCTAGGCATCTTCCCTCACCAGCCAGAGGTAGGCGTCCTCCAACGTGGGTTCCTTCACCTTCATCCCGATGACCTTGCGGTCCTCCAGGAGATGGGTGACCTTGGGCAACAGCGACATGGGATCCCCGACCTGCACCCGCATGGTCTGCTTGTCCTCGCACATGTTCGCCGTGACGGTGCGCACACCATCCAAGGCCTTCAGCGAATCCAGGTCCTTCTCGGTGATGCCGAAACCCTCCACCTCGATGACCGAGGTGTCCTTGACCAGGGACTTCAATCCCTTTGGGGTGTCCAGGGCCACGATCTTGCCCTTGGCGATAACGCCGATGCGATCGCAGAGCTCGTCCGCCTCGTACATGTAATGGGTCGTGAGCAAGATGGTCTTGCCCTCCGCCACCAGTTCCTTGGTCATGTCCCTGGCGTCCCTGGCCGCCTCCGGGTCCAGGCCGATGGTCAGCTCGTCCATGAATATGAGTTCGGGGTCGTGGATGATGCCCTTGGCTATGTGCAGCCTCTGCTTCATGCCCCGGGAGTAATCCTCCACCCGGGTATCCGCCTTGTCCAGAAGGTTGACCCTCTTGAGCACTTCCTCGATGCGCTTGTCCCTGATGGACATCGGGACCCCATAGATGTCCGCGAAGTAGCGGAGGTTCTGCCTGGCGGTAACTCGATAATAGAGCCCGCGCTCACCCCCCAGGATGAGACCGATGCGCTTGCGCACCTCCATCGATTCCTTGACCACGTCGTAGCCGAGGATCTTGACGCTGCCAGAGGTCGGCAGTAGCAAAGTGGTGAGCACCTTGATGGTGGTGGTCTTGCCGGCCCCGTTCGGACCGAGGAGCCCGAAGAGCTCCCCGCGGCGGACCTGGAAGTCGATATCATTCACCGCCACGGTCTCCTTCTTCTTCTGATGAAGGATGCCAGTGGTGCTGTGGTACTTCCTTACCAGGCCCTTCACGTCAATGACGACCTCGTCACCATCACCCATTTTTCTTCCCCTTTTTCGTGATTCCCTGTTTAGTAATAACCTTTACCATGGGCGGTTGAGAACGTCCCTAGGAGCACCTCACACAACATTGTCCGGATGAATCGAAGGTGTGTTCGAAAGGCTCTTATGCTCACAAGGACTGGATCTATTAGGTGTTAAAATGCCAGCCAAGAAGAGTTCCGCCCCGAAGGGCGAGAGACCATGCAGAATGGCGGTGACGTCCAAGGGCGACGGCCTGGATGGGGATATCGCCCCCATGGCTAGAAGCAACTTCTTCATCATCTTCGAGGGAAGCCCGGAGAACAGCATGGTCATGGAGAACCTGATAAAAAAGGGTGGTAGCGAATCGGCCATCAAGACCGCCACCGAACTGGCTAAGCAGAAAGTAGACATCGTCATAACCGGCACCATAGGTCCGAGGGCGTTCAAGCAGCTGGAGGCCTCCGGGGTCAAGGTTCACGCCGGATGCGAGGGAAAGGTCTCCGACATCCTGGAGAAGTGCCTGAAGGGCAAGCTTCCCGTATGCAAGAAGGCCACCTATGGCGGATATCTAGGAATTTGAATCATCGCAACGGGGCGCCGCAGAAGCGGCACTGCAGGTCGCCTTCGGCGTTCATTCCTCCGCAATAATCGCAGAGCAGTCTGTCCTTCTCTTCCTGCTGCCGCTCCTCGTGACGGATCCGTATCTTCCTCCAGGTGTTCCAGGCGTACAGCATCATCAGACCTGCCACGGCGACTATCGCCAGTGCGGGTATCAGGAAGCCATTGACGCCCAGACCAGCGACCAGCAGGAAGAAAAGACCCATGAATAGTAGCATGCCGCCCACGGACGCCAGGACGATGGCTGAGACAGGCAGCTGCGGTCCTTTGGGAGCTTGTGGCGCTGGACCATCTGACCCTAGGGCCCTGGGCACCTCCCTTCTGTCCTTGCTTCCTCCGTACATCGGTCCGAGCACCTTCGGGGGTCATGGGCACGTGACGATTTAGACGTTGCTAGGCCTATTTCCAATTCCTTAAGGGGTTGCCCATCAGTCTTATGAATCAGGAAGTTCGTAAGCACACTAAGATACCATGATGTCCAAGATACCTATTGACCTGGAGGCGCTGAAGGCCGACCACCTGGACCGCGAAATCCTGAGGGCGGCCATCATAGCCGAGTTGGACGCTGTCAGCCTCTACGAGCAGCTGGCCGCCATGACCGACGACCACAAGATCCGCCGGATCCTTTTAGATGTGGCCAAGGAGGAGAAGACCCACGTGGGAGAGTTCCAGGCGTTGCTGTTGCTCATCGATCCGGAGCAGAGCGAGGAACTGGAAGAGGGACGAAAAGAGGTAGAGGAAGAGCTGGGCTGACGCTAGATTTAGATAGCCCGGCCGAGATTGCCAGGCGATGGCGAGCGGCAAGAGCGTAGCCGTGATAGTCCACGGCCCGGAGGCGGTGGACACCGGACTGGCGATCGAGATCATCGGGCTGGCTTCGTCCATGGGCGAGGTGAAGGCCGCGGTAGGGGGCACCAGCGCAGTTGCGGCGGTCATAGACGCCGGGCTGGAGCGCGTCATCGACATCAGTTCCAGGGAGCTTCCCTCCGCAGCCATCGAACATGCTTCATCGAGCTCGGACCTTATCCTGCTGGTCAACCAGGGCAAGGACCGGGACAGCTCCATCGCCTTCGGCCGTCTGGTGATGTCGAAAGTTACCGTAACGATTCCAGTGCTGCAGATCGAGGGCGGATCGTGCATACTCTGGACCGGCCGCGATGATGAACTTGAAATGCTTCAACCCTTTTTGAGAGGAGAGTTTCTGGACCTTCGGAACGAATCCCCGTCCAAGATCGATGGAGTTCGTGTCCTGAGCGGGGTCCTTCCGGGGGAGAACGTCTGGATAAACGGTCATGTCATAGGCCGAGCGGAAAGTTCAAAGGTCATCATCCGCCAAACGCCGGACGGTGCGCTAGTGGCCGAGGGCGTGAGGACCAAGCCTACTGGAATTGAGCGCCTCGGCCGCTTTGAGATGAGCACCGCCATAATCCGCAGCGGCCATGTTCGCCGGACCAGGGCCGAACCCCGCAGCCTGATCTCCGGCGGGACCTCCGCCTGTTTGATCGACCATTGCGCCGAGGAATCCCTTTACCGCTGCCGGGACGCGGCCTATGCGGTCACGGTGGGGGACGACACCAGCAAGATCGCTTCCGCTTTGCTTTTCCGCCTGGGGGTACCGGTCGTCGCCATCACCGACGGGGACGAGGACGGCATCTCCTTCGAAGAGCTGCTCTACCCTGGTTCATACCTTTTCCGTCTCGCTCCAGGCAACGACGACCAGGTGGGGGCGGAGATCGCTCGAGAATTCTTCCAGGAAGGCCATCGAGTCAAGATTAAAATGAAGATCGAGGAGATGGCCGCCAAGGTCCGGGCGGCCTGCGGTGAAAGGTTGTTGTGGGAAAGGCGTTTCTGACTCACTTGTAGCCGAACTTGTTGCGGAACACGGTGAGGGAGTCGGCAACGATCTCAGTGGCCCGGGCGCGTCCCTGCCAGCCGATGACGTTGGTCCCCTTCTTCTCCTCCAGCCTCTTGTAGGTCTTGAAGAACTCGGAGATCTCGTCCAGAAGGTGCTGGGGCACGTCCTCCAGCTCCAGGTACTGGTTGTTGCGCGGGTCACCGCAAGCCACGGTCAAGATCTTGTCGTCCTGCCCCTTCTCGTCGCTCATCTCCAGAACGCCTATCGGCCTGGCCTCCACGACGCAGCCGGGAAAGGTCGGCTCGCTGATCAGGACCATGGCGTCCAATGGGTCGCCGTCCTCGTAGAAAGTGCGCGGTATAAGGCCATAAGCCAACGGGAACACGACGCTGGAGTGCAGAACGCGGTCCAGAAGCATGCAGTCGAACTCCTTGGACACCTCGTACTTGTTCTTGCTGTCCTTGGGGGTCTCGATGATGACGTTGATGATCTCAGGGGGGTTTCGTCCGGAAGGTAGGTTCTTCCATAATGACATCTTGATTCCTCTCGGCCGCTTCGATTGTCTTTAGTTACTTATCTTTTTTGTCTTGACACTCCGCCTGGTATTCCTAAGGAGCGTTAACTTAGAAGCTCGGCTCGAGGGCGTCGCGCCAAACCCATCTGGTGGTCTGCTCAGAATTTAATATATCACTTATCGCATACAGTACCTCGATGGGAGAGGACTTCATACAGACCGTGCTGTTCCAGCTTTTCGTCATCATCGTTCTGGTCGAAGTGGCCAGGATGATATGCAACAAGGCCAAGATCCCCACTGTTATCGGTGAGATCCTGGTCGGTATCATCATAGCCAACACCTTGCTTTACGAGTTCATCAACCTGGGCTCGGACAGGGAGGTCTTCGAGGTCCTCAAGGAGCTCGGTGTTGTGTTCCTGCTGTTCACGGTAGGTTTGGAAACGCCTTTCAGCTCCATACGCAAGGTCGGCAAGACCGCCATGTTCGTGGCGGTGTTCGGCGTCATCATCCCGTTCATAGTCGGCTACGCCTTCATGATGCTCACCCTCGGGCCGGAGAAGCAGTTGGAGGCCTTGTTCGTCGGCGCGGCCATGGTGGCCACCAGCGTCGGAATAACGGCTCGGGTCATCAAGGACATGAACCTGATGCAGACCGTGGAATCCCGCGTGATCATCGGGGCCGCGGTCATTGATGATATACTCGGCATGATCGTACTGGCCATCGTCGTGGGCATCGCCAGCGGAGGAAGCCTGGACATCATCCAGGTCGCCGCGGTGTCCGTCCAAGCGGTGTTGTTCGTGCTGGCGATCATCTTCATAGGTTCCCTGCTCCTGCCTAAGGTGGTCAAGCAGAGGGATGACAAGAAGGCCAAGGAGATCTGCACCGCGGAACGCAAGCGCAAGGGCATCGGCCCGCTTCCTCTGGCCCTCATCGTTTGTTTCGCCCTATCGTCCATATCGGCATTCCTGGACCTGGCGGCGATAATCGGAGCGTTCCTCGCAGGCATGGCCTTCGGAGAGTTCAAGGACAAGTGGCCTTGCGAGGAGAAGATCGAGCCTATCGCCGAGTTCCTGACCCCGTTCTTCTTCGTGTTCGTGGGCATAGAGGTCTCCCTGGCGGCGTTCGGCGAGTTCGACGTGCTGGTCCTGGCGGGATTGATCACCGTCCTGGCCATAATCACCAAGTTCGTCGGTTGCGGCATTGGCGCGAAAAGCCTCGGCGGCAAGTCCGCGGCCATCATCGGGGTGGGCATGATACCCCGAGGCGAGGTCGGTCTGATCGTGGCCAGTATAGGGTTGGGGATGAAGGACCCGATCACCGGCCTGGGGATCATAGAGCCAGGGCTCTACAACGCCATAGTCTTCATGTCCCTGTTCACGACGCTGCTGGCCCCGCCGCTGCTGACCTACACTTTCCGGCGGAAGCTGGGCAAGAAGTGCGAGATGGTGCCGCCAGATGCGGAATGATCCTGAAAAACCACTTCCCTTCTACCTTTTTTTTATTTAGGTAGGGTACAGGGCGTTGGCCACCACCACGATGGCGATGGTGATCACGCACAGGGCGATGACCAGGTAGGGGCTTAGCTTCAAGGCCTTCTCGTCCTCGTTGTCAAAATACCTTATGAGGCCCGCCGCGGACTGGAATCCCCCGGTCTTGCTGTCCTTCGCCATGTCGATCGCACCTGCTACCTCTAAAAGGATATAAAAGAATTATGCACCGGCGTCCGTGTCGTATCAGGGCGTCCAATCGCGATAAACCTTATAACGGGCAGGGGACTTCACGGCTTGATAGCATGCATTGGGCAGACGTGATAGCTAACACCCTTGTCGAAAGGGGCGGAAAGCATCTGATATCCACCGGCATCACCCCTTCCGGTTCCATCCATGTCGGCAGCCTCCGTGAGTCCATAACCGCCAACGCGGTGTACAAGGCGCTCAGGGATAAGGGGGCCGACGTCGACTTCATCTATCTGGTAGATTCCTACGACCCGCTGCGGAAGCGCTACCCGTTCCTTCCGGAATGCTTCGAGAAGGAGGTCGGGAAGCCGATATGCTACATCCCGTGCCCGGACGGCTGCCACGCTTCCTACGCGGAGCATTACATCACCCCCTTCCTGAACGCCATCGGCGAGCTGGGCATCAAGCCCCGCATCATCTGGACCCACCAGCTCTACGCGGAGGGCAAGTTCACCGAGATAGTCGACCTGGTGCTCCGGGAGCGGACCAGGGTGGCCAGCATCCTCGGGGAGGTCACCGGACGGAAGATGCCCGACAACTTCTGGCCCTTCAGCGCCGAATGTCCGCAGTGCGGCATGTTCAGCGACAAGATCACCGGTTACGATTTCCCGTACGTGCATTTCAAGTGCCACTGCGGTTACGAAGGCGATGCCGACATACGCAAGGGAGAAGGAAAGATGCCCTGGCGCGTCGAGTGGCCGGCCAAGTGGAAGCTTTTCGGCGTTACCTGCGAACCTTTCGGCAAGGACCATGCCGCCGCCGGCGGTTCATACGACAGCGGCGTCCGGTTGTGCCGTGAAATATACGGCGTCGAGCCGCCGCACCCGGTGCCGTACGAGTTCATTCAGTTCAAAGGGAAAGGCCAGATGCACAAGTCCACCGGGAACGTGGTCACCGGGACGGATGCTCTGCTGATCACCCCCGCGCCGGTCCTGGCCTTCAGCGTGCTCCGCTATAACCCGGAAAGGCACATCGACTACGATCCCGGCATGGGGATACTGGACATCGTCGACGAGTTCGACAAGGTGGAGGCGCTCTACTTCAACGGCGGGGCGGACGAGAAGGAGAAGGACCTCCTGCGGGCGTACGAGATAGCGCAGCCCTCCGCCGTCCGGTCCAGGCTCCCGCTGCAGGTTCCCTACCGGCACCTGGTCAGCGTGGCGCAGATATCTGATTCCTTCGAGGGCGCGGTAAAGGTCCTGCAGCGTTCCATGAGCATCCCGGAGATATCCGGGGAGGACATGGAGGTCCTGGGGCAGAGGTTAGGCTGCGTCCGGCACTGGCTGAACGCGTTCGCCCCCGAGGAGGTGCTTTACACCGTAAGCCAAGAAAGGCCGGACGTGGAGATCACCGAGGAGGAGCGCGCGTACATCTCCGTGCTCAGGGAGCGCCTGACGGAAACGGAGTGGACCGGGGACAAGATACACGACGCCATCTACAACACCGCCAAGGAGCGGGGGATGCAGCCCAAGGTGTGCTTCCTGGCTTTGTACCGATTGTTCATAGCCCGGCGCTCCGGGCCGCGGCTAGGATTCTTCCTTTCCACCCTGGACCGGGACTTCGTGCTAAAAAGATTGTCCGAGGCCTGAAGGCCCGGTTCACTTCTTTTTCAGGGTGAAGAGCAATACGGCCAGTCCCAGCCAGACCAGGAATCCGATGATCAGGAAGAATGCGCTGCCTGGGTAAGCGTAGTTGATCGCCCATATTATCCCGAAGGCCAACAGCAGCGTGCCCCAGAACATAAGGAAGTTGCCGTCGTTGCTGCGCCTCCTGTCGAAAGCGCCGGTGCGCTGCCTGAACCCTACGAAGGTGGCGAACGCTCCGCCCAGGAGCAGCATGGACGGGATGAACAAGGTCCAATCATCGGCGATCCAGGCGACCAGGATGGCCGCCGCGGTGGCGATCATGAGATACGATACTGTCAAACTGGTCAAGGTGACCGAGGCGCGATCGTTCATTTCACTTCATGAGAAAAAGGAAGGCTGGCCTTATCAAACTTGCCCTCCCTCACTCGCGTAAAGCCTTCTCCGGGCCGTTCCGGCAGTAGAAGGAGTACTTCAATCCCAGCTCGTCCGTCACCTTGCAAACCGGGCAGTCACAGGTTTTAGCAGGCATCTCGCATCCCACACTTTTCCCAAGGTAGCAGTACAGCAGCTCCCGGTTCCTGGCGTTGCATTCCGTGTACGTGGCGCAGCCCGGGCAGCGGCACATGCCCTTCACAGAATCGATCCAACGTTCCAGCTCCTCCGGCCGCAGGGCGTCCAAACGCTTGATCTCGGATTCGAATCTGTCCATGATATCACCGATAATACTAGCGAGCGGAGGGCATATAATCGTTGTTGGTTCTAGCGCAGCACGCCCATGTTGGTCAGCTTCTCCGGCAGGTACTTGTCGGTGACGAAGTCCAGGCCGTACTTGGCGAGCGCTTGCTGCTCGGCCTTCTTGTTCAGCTTGAGCATGGTCTCGATCTCCCCGCGCCAGTACTCATCGGCGAAGCGGGGGTCCTTGAGCTCGGCGTGCAGCGCCCGGACGTCCATTTCCGTCAGCTTGTCGGTCGGCAGCTTGTAATTGGTGATGTCCGAGGCGGTTATTCCGATGAACTCCGCGGTGGGCGTGGCCAGATACTCAGATATATGTGCGGTCTTGATGGCGCCGTAGGCCACGGAGGCGAAGATGCGGAAGGACCACGGATCGCCGTCGGTGAAGACCACCACCGGCAGCTTCATCTCCTCGTTCATGCGCTTGATGATGCGGCGGGTGGAGCGCGCTGGTTGACCTTTAAGGTGGACCAGCACCGCATTGTACTTCTCATCAAAACCGTTCTCCACCAGCCTATCGAACATACCGCCGGTCTCGATGGCCACCACGAACTTGGCGTTGGTGCTCAGCAATTGCAGTTTCTCCTTCTCCACGTTGTTGGGTATGCCGTAGCCGGAATCCCCAACGTCGTCCCGGCAGTTTATCGTCTTCAACCGCCCCTTGCGGTCCATCTCGCTTATGGTGATGTCCCCGATGATGCTGGCCCCGTTTTCTTCCGGCCGCAGCTTGAAATCCTCGCGCAAGCAGGCGGTAACGATCTCCAGGTCCTCGGCCAGCATGTTGCTCTCGTCCTGCGAGGAGAACTTCGCCTTTTCCCAGCCCTCGGAGATGTAGTACATCTCCCTCAGGGTGGAGGATTTCTTATCCGCTATCATGTCCTCCAGGAACTCCAGCACGTACATGGTGCGCAACAGCATCAGCGCCCCGTTGACCTTTTTTGCGGAACGAGCGCCAGTGGCCTTGCCGTACTTGAACACCCCGTGCTTCGGGTCGAACCTTATGTTGCTCTTGGTCCTCAGGGGCAAGGTCATCTTCGGTATCTTTCCGGTGTCGATCTGATCGTAGATCGACTGGGCTATCTCTTTCAGGGAGCTGACCGCCTTGTTCTCTTCCTCAGTCATCGTTAAGCGCCTCCGTGGACTCGTCGTAGTCGACCTCTTCGTCCTCATCCTCGGGGACCGGGGACTCCTCGCTCTCTGTTATCTGAAGTCCCTTTACATCCCAATCGCCTGGCATCGGCTCGGCGCCTATGATGAAGATGGGGTTGATGCCCGATGAGTAGATCTCGTTCTCATCGTAATCGTCCTTGTTCAGTCCGGACAACGCGAAGTTCAGGTCGAAGCGCTCGGTGGAAGCGATCTTCGGCAGGTCCCAGGTAACCTTGCCGTCATCCCGCACCTCGGTGGGGAAGAATTGCAGCCCCTTGTAATCGAACGCTCCTGGTGGAAGGACCATGTGCAGGTTGAACTTCTGCGCTGTCGGGGTGTAGTTGTAGATAGAGACCCGCACCCTGTGCCTTCCCTTCTCAAAGGTGACGGCATCGTCGATCCAGACCACGTTCATGATCTTGGTTATGCTCCCGCTTAACTTGGGGATCGGCTTCCCGACGATCTTGGCGCTCTTCTGGGCTATGAGCGGAAGTATCTCCTGCACGATCTCGAACTTGACCCTGGTCTTGCTCTTGGTCTCCCTTTTATTGAGGTGAGTTTTGAGCGAACGTCCGCATATCTTCAAGGCCAGCTCGATCTCCGCTTGCAGCTCCGGAAGGGTGGCTATGGCCTCCTTGGCCTCGGAGGTGAAAGGTACTTTGGTCGATGCTACGTGCACCAGGATGATGGCCGGCCCGAACGGTATGCCGGAGCCGCCGCGCTGCTCCAGACCATATCGTCTCCAGTCCGTGTTCTCGATGGCCTTGGTGACCACGCAGGCCCCCTGCTGGTACAGCAGAGGAACTCGGTTGGCGAAGCGCAGGATCTGCACCTGGGAGTCCTTCTGCAGGCCTCCCCCGTATACTATTCCGACCTCGATCAGGAAGGGATTGCCGGAATGCACCTTGGGATCCCTGGTCACCGGGGGGGCGTAGAACTCCGGGCGGATATCGTCCAGAACGTTGCGCAGCCCCTTCTTGATCAGGTTGGCGCCTATGGGCGACAGGCAGTCCGTGGGCGGGGCCATGATCTTGACCGCTCCGATGGCCGCCAGGAGCTTCTTCTGGTCCTCCAGGTTCAGCTTGGCCGGGTTGACCTCCATGCTCAGGCCGGCCTTGTCGCAAATCTCCTTGGCCAGGCGGTCGCTGATGCGCGAGAAGTCCAGCTGCAGGAACTTGCCCAGGGTCTTGTTCTTGGTGTCCTTGGACATGTTCATTAATGTGCCGAGCTCAAGTCCCGACGGGTGGGGCTTGATCTCCTTGGTCATCGGCGGCATCTTGTCCGTGGCCCTCTCGAACGTGGTCCTCTTGCCGTCGGGGTCGACGAAGGTTATCCTGGAGTGGGGGTTCACTATGGCGGTCTGCTTGAGATACTCCATCACCGACTGCTTGCCGCCGACGTAACGGCCGTTCATGTGATAGGTGATCTTCGTCCCGTGCTCCTTGCCGTCCCAGATGAACGGGTCCTCCTTCAGCACGTCGGGCATGTTCTTCTTGGTGTTGACCATGATCTCCATGCGCCAGGCCACGTCCTCCGCTCCGGTCTTCGAGACGACCACCGCCGGCTTTCCGGTGGTGATCTGTCCGTACATTACGGTGGCGGAAATTCCAATACCTTGCTGGCCGCGCGATTGACGTACGGCATGGAAGCGCGATCCGTAGAGAAGTCGTCCAAACACGTTGGGGATGGCCTTCTTGATTATCCCGGGACCGTTGTCCTCGACGGTGACCCGGAACTCGTCCTTGTCCACCTTTTCCACCATGACGATGATATCAGGAAGTATTCCGGACTCCTCGCAGGCGTCCAGGGAGTTGTCCACCGCCTCCTTTATGCCCATGATGAGGGACTTGATCTGGGAGTCGAAGCCCAATATGTGCCGGTTGCGTTCGAAGAACTCGGAGACCGAGATCTCCTTCTGCTTTTTCGCCAGTTCGTCAGCTATCGAAGACATTGGACCATCCCTCCCTAGAAAAGAACGATTGCATCCCGGGGTGCATATCCCCGGGAGCGGTAAAAAGGTTTTGCGCCCTCAGAGCTTCTTGCCACAGTTCCAGCACTTGGTATCGGACTTCAGAAGTTTCGCCGAGCACTGCGGGCACTTGAGATCCTCATCCTCGAACGAAGCGCCGCAGGACGGGCACTTGCCGGCCTCCCCGGGAACCTCGGCGCCGCAGTCGGAGCAGACGAACTTCTCGTCCTTGGCATCCTTGACCTTCTTGTCCTTGGTCTGGGCGCGCTTCTGCTCCATCTCGAAGATCTTCTTCTTGGAGCGGTCCATCCACCAGGTCAGGAGGATCAGGATGTAGAACAGCACGGCCATGCTGTAGAACGAATAGACCGTGCCGGACATCAGGGAGTTGCTGAGGACCTTGTTCAGGTCCGCGTTCACCGGCCCGAAGCTCTGCGGGGTCTCGATCCAGGCGGTGCCATTTACGACACCGTACTGGAAGTAATAGATGCCCTCCTCCAGGCTGCTGGTGTTGTAGGTATAGACGGCGCCCAGCGAGGAGCTGTGCGAGAACGCCATCGTATAGTTCGGATTGTCCGATGGCTCGCCCCAGTTGTTGTACAGGAGCAGATACACATCGGACGAGTTGTTGCCCGAGGTCAGCACCACGCTGAAATGGAGCGGATCACCGGGCTCTACATGTGACGGCGATACTGTCCCTCCGACCAGCAGGTTGTTCTCGGAGCTTACCTCCTGGACATCGTAGTTCGCAACAGTGCTGTACAGGGCCCCTCCCAGGGAGAGCCCGATCACCAGGAACAATACCAGGCCGAACACCGCCAGCCTCTTGCGGTCCTTGAGCCCGAAGTACGTGGGTATGTAGTAGGCAAGCAGCGCCACCAGTATCGGCAGCAGGCACACCACCTGGGCCAGCCAGAGCTGTACCGTCAGGGTAAGGGAGACGGTTACCAGGAGAGCCAAGGCCATGCCCAACCAGATGGACATCTTGGACTGCCGCACCCCCTTCATCATCTCGTTAATATCGCCGATTAAAGACATCGTCCGGCCATAAATATAGTATCTTTAAACCCTTTCGTTAGAACCATGGCGGGAGCGAGGCCGGGCGAGGGCAGATTGGCCGTTCTAGCCCTGGGCGGCAACGCCATCCTGAAGACCGGCCAGGAGGCCAGGGACGACGTGCAAATAGCCAATCTGCAGGCGGCCTTCCGCATGATGCTGCCGCTGCTGGACCATTACCCCAGGATGATCGTCACTCACGGGAACGGCCCGCAGGTGGGTAACATCCTGCTGCGAAATGAGATGTGCCACGCGGAGGTACCGCCCATGCCCCTGGACGTGTGCGTGGCGGAATCTCAGGGGCAGATAGGGTACCTGGCGCTGCAGGCCTGGGACCGGGCCTGCCGTTCGGCGCGCAAGGAAGTTCCAATGATCCCGGTCATCACCCGCACCGTGGTGTCGGCGGACGACCCGGCCTTTCGGGACCCCACGAAGCCTGTGGGTCCGTACTATTCGAAGGAGAGGGCGTCGGCGCTCAGCAAGGAGAAGGGCTGGGTGTTCCATGAGGATGTGAAGAGGGGCGGCATGCGCCGGGTGGTACCGTCCCCGGACGTGGTGAAGGTGGCCAAGGAAGAGCATTTACGGACGTTGGCGGAATCGCTCACGCCCCCGTTCGCCGTGCTGTGCGGAGGCGGAGGGGGCGTCCCGGTAGTGCAGAGCGGCGCCGGCTTCTCCGGCGTGGAGGCGGTGGTGGACAAGGACCTCGCGTCGGCCAGATTGGCCGAGGTGTTGCATGCCGATATTTTAATAATGGTGACCGATGTTGAGGCGGTCTATCTGGATTTCACGAGCGACAGACCGCGCCCTCTCCGTAAGGTGACGGTCGATGAACTGGACCGCCACGCCGCGGAGGGCCAGTTCCTTCCGGGGTCCATGGGGCCCAAGGTCGAGGCGGCGACCAGGTTCGTGAAGGCCACCGGTCGAAAGGCGATCATCACTTCCGCCGACCGGTTGATGGATGCCCTGGACGGAAAGGCGGGCACCACAGTGGAGTGAGGACAAGCAAAGATGGCCTCGACGATCGAAGAGCAGATAAAGGCGATCCAGGAAGAGATCGACAAGACCCAGAAGAACAAGGCCACCGAATACCACATCGGAAAGCTGAAGGCCAAGATAGCCAAGCTGAAAGAGGATGTGGAGAAGCGGAGGGCCTCCAGCGGAGGCCCTGCCAAAGGTTATTCCGTCAAAAAGAGCGGGAACGCCACTGTGGCGCTGGTCGGTTTCCCGAGCGTCGGAAAGTCCACTTTGCTGAACACCCTGACCGGAGCGAGGAGCGAGGTCGGGGCTTACGACTTCACCACCCTGGACGTTGTTCCTGGTGCGTACGAGTACATGGGGGCGAAGATACAGGTCCTGGACATGCCCGGTTTGATCCGCGACGCCTCCAAGGGCAAGGGCCGCGGTCGAGAGGTCATATCGGTCGTCCGCGCCTCGGACCTGGTACTTTTCGTTCTGGACTTCTACGACACAAACCTGCAGGTGCTGGTCCGGGAGCTGGAGAACGCCGGGATGCGCATCAATACCCATCCCCCGGACGTGGTCATCTCCAAGAAGGACCTCGGAGGCATCGACATCAAGACCACGATCAAGCTCACCAAGCTGGACCTCGATCTGGCGAAAGCCATGATCATGGAGTTCGGGCTGGTCAACGCCGACGTGGTCATACGCGAGGACATTGACCAGGACCAGCTGGTGGACGTCCTGGCCGGGAACCGCATCTACATCAACGCGGTGCTGGCCATCAACAAGATCGATATCTCCGACGCGGAATATCTCAAGGAGGTCCGTAAGAAGTTCAAGCACTGGGACCCGGTGTTCATTTCCGCGGTCAAGAACATCGGCATCGACGAGCTCAAGGCCCGCATATTCGAGAGGCTGGAGCTGATCCGGGTGTACATGAAGAAGCAGGGGGAGGACGCGGACCTGGACGTCCCGCTCATCACCAAGCACGGAGCGACCGTGGGGGATGTGTGCGACTCCATGCACCGGGTGTTCCGGCAGAACTTCCGCTACGCCCTGGTCTGGGGAAAGAGCGCCAGGTTCCCCGGGCAGATGGTCGGTCTGGAGCATAAGCTGGCCGATGGCGACGTCCTGTCGGTCATAATCAAACGCACCGGCGAGTGACGGGAGAACGATTATACGCATCCGAGGGAATGTCCGAAGGATGCCCAAGAAAGGAATGTCCACCCGCTCCGTGCACGACGGAGACAGGTCCCTGCGGTACGAGGGTGCCATTAACACCCCTATCTTCCAGAGCAGCACTTTCGCTTTCCCTACCGAGGACCCAAGAACCTGGAACGGCGAGGTTCCCGACGGTACCTACATCTATTCGCGGTACAGCAACCCCACGGTGAGGGCGGTGGAGGATAAGTTGGCCTCGTTGGAGGGGGCGGAGTCCTGTCTCGCGTTCTCCTCGGGAATGGCGGCGATCACGTCCGCCCTTCTCTCGTTCCTGCAGAAGGGCGATAAGGTGGTCGCTATGCAGGATCTGTACGGAGGAACGTACAACTTCCTGAAGAACGAGATGCCGCGTCTGGGAGTGGAAGTTGAATTCGTACCTACCACCGATCCGTCGGAACTGTGCGCGAAGATCGACGATCGAACCAAGGTCCTCTACCTGGAGAGCCCGACCAATCCCCTGCTCAAGCTCATCGACATCCGCGAGGCGTGCAGGCTGGCGCATGAGAAAGGATGCCTGGTCATGATCGACAACACCTTCGCCTCTCCTATCCTGCAGCGCCCGTTGGAGCTCGGCGTGGACATCGTCCTGCACAGCGCCACCAAGTACCTCAACGGCCACTCGGACGTCATCGCCGGCTTCGTGGCCGGTTCGGCAAAGCACATGGAAATGGTTCACCTGAGGCGGAAGCTGTACGGAGGGGTGCTCGATCCGCTGCCGGCGTACCTGCTGGGCCGGGGCATGAGGACCCTGGACCTGAGGGTCCGCAAGCACGATTCCAATTCCATGGCCGTGGCCAAGTTCCTGGAGTCCCATCCCAAGGTCTCCAAGTGCATCTATCCTGGGCTGGCGTCACATCCGGACCATGAGCTGGCGAGGAGGCAGATGGACGGCTTCGGCGGGATGGTGACGTTCGAGGTGAAGGGCGGACGGCAGGCGGCCGAGCGCGCCTTGAAACGCTTCGAGATCATCGCCAAGGCGGCCAGCCTGGGCGGCGTGGAGTCATTGGCCAGCATGCCGGTGAACACCTCGCACACCGCATACTCATACGAAGAAAGACAGAAGCTGGGCATCGGGGAAGGCATGATACGTCTTTCCGTGGGTATCGAGGACCCTGAAGACATCATCGCGGACCTGGAAAGGTCGCTCGGACAGGATTAAGAAGAGATCGCCTATAATATCTTGAAGACCCTAGGACGATAGGCGGAGAGGTCCCTACTATGAAGACCAAATGGATTGCATTATTGGTGGCCGTAGCTGGCATCGCCTTGGTTCTATTCGGGGTGCTCACGCCCACTGATTCCGGGGGAAACTCCGGGGGCATGAACGGGGGGACCGATACCGAGAGGACGACCTACGAGATCAACAACATCGTTCTGATCATCACCGGGGCCTTCATCGCCGGCACGGGGCTGTCATACTGGGCCTTTAAAGAGGATTATGTCCCGATAATTGTCAACGGCAGCCCTCCGGTCACCGAGGTCCGCGTGGAGGATGCGAAGGAACCGGTCGGTCCATCTAAAGAGGAAGAGGTACAGACGATCGAGGATGTTCCGCCGAACATATCGAACGAGAACCTCTTGGTACTAAGGCTCCTCAACGGGGATGAGCGGTTCATGTACCGAACCATCGTCGACCTCGGGGGAAGCGCCCTGCAGAAGGACCTCATCGTCCGGACCAAGATGTCCGACGCCAAGGTCTCCCGGGTCATAGACCGCTTGATCGAGAAGGGGTTGGTGACCAAGGAGCGGCACGGGGTCACGAACAAAGTGTCGATCTCCATTGAAAAGTGAGCGTGGGGTGTCCAGTTTTCACTTTTCAGCAAACCTTTCACCCCTTTTCAGGTGGGGTTTTATACACCTTTTCAGCGCTTGGAGATCAATCAGGTGCGTTGAGATAGCGCATCGAGGAGATGAAGAAAATGAAAAAGAAAATGATCATAGGGACCTTGATCGGAGCGATGGTCCTGTTCGCGATGATCGCCTCCGTGGCGTCCGCGGGAGCGGGCTTCGGTGCCGGTTCCTATGATGACGAGACCGGAGCGGTCAACGGAGGGAACATGAACGGCGATTGCGATCGGACCCGGGACCAGCTGAGGTCCCAGGACCGTGACATGCTGCGGAACGGTTCCTGCGGCGAATGCGATCAGACCGGGGACCAGCTTAGGTCCCAGGACCGTGACATGCTGCGGAACGGTTCCTGCGGCGAATGCGCCGGTCAAGCGACGGATGGGGAGGGCAACGGAAACGGGGCTATGAACCAGGTCATGAACGGGCTGCAGAAGCACATGAGGTCCATGTTCGGTGATGCTTTCGGAGAATACGCCTTCAAGTACATGTTCCAGGGCACATTGGTCTAAGCTTGCCGTCCACCCAAACCTTTTTCCCAAATTTTATCGAACGCGCGTCCTTCGTGCTCACTCCAATATCGCCTGGACGAAAATCTCCGAGGATAGGCCCCACTCGTGTACCAGGTCCTCCGCGGCATCCAGGCAGTCGAAGGGCACCAGCAGCATGACGATATCCCCGCGGTAGGCGTAGCTCATGGCCCTTGAGAAAATGCGGTCGTCCTTGTCCAAGGACTCGCAGAGCCATATCTCGCCGACCAGCCGGCGGCCGTCCTTGCGGGTGGCGACGATATCGGGCACATGCTCGCTGAAGCCCTGCGGTTTGATCGGAAAAGAATCCAGGTTCACCCTAAGATCGGAAAAACCCTTGCGGTCCAGGTCATCTGCCCAGGCCTGCAGCAATCGTTCCTTGCGTCGCCGGTCGTCCTCGTCCAACATGGCATCCTGGTTATACGTTAGGGCGATATTCATGTTTGCGCTGGGTCTCCACTCGCAATATTTATTATCGTCCGTTCCTTCTCACGCCACATGATCCAAAGGCCCCGGGGGACCAGGGATTTCGGACCGGAGGAGATGGAGGTACGCCGCCACTTCGAGGACATGATGCGCCAGGAGGCGGTCCTGCACGGCTTCAGGGAGATAGCCACGCCCATCTTCGAGCATACCGAGCTTTTCACCCTAAAGTCCGGTCCCGGGGTGGTCGAGGAGATCTACGCCTTCCAGGACAAGGGAGGGCGGGAGATATGCCTCAGGCCTGAGCTCACAGCATCCGTGGTCCGCTTCTTCGTCAGCGATCTGGCGACCCTGCCGCGCCCGCTGAAGATGTTCTACTTCGGGCAGTGCTTCCGCTATGAGAGGCCGCAGGCCGGACGCTACCGGGAGTTCTTCCAGTTCGGGGCGGAGATCATCGGGAACGCTACTCCGGAGACGGACGCCGAGGCCATCGGGCTGGCGGCGGCCATCCTGGAACGGACCGGTTTGAAGGATTACCGCATCCGCGTCGGGCACATCGGCATACTGAGGGAGATGCTGGCGAACGCCGGCGTCACTGGCGATAAGGCGCTCCCGATCTTGCAGAAGCTGGACAAGAAGATCTATCCGGAGGCGGAGGAGCTCATGGCCCAGGCGGGCGTGGACCCCAAGGCCGCCCAGGAGATCATTTCCACCACCCAGATCACCGGACCGATATCGGTGCTGGATTCACGCCAAGGCCCCGCAAGCGATTACATCCGCCAGGTTTGCGACATACTGCTGGCCATGGGGTTCGGCAACGTCAGCGTGGACCTCGGTGTCGTCAGGGGGTTGGCCTACTACACCGGCATGGTCTTCGAGGTGGACGCGCCGAAGCTCGGGGCGGAGAAGCAGATATGCGGAGGAGGTTCCTATTCGCTCTCGGAACTTTTCGGCGGCGAGAAGGTGTTCTCCACCGGTTTCGCCATCGGCTTCGATCGCACACTATTGGCGTTGCAGACCGAGGGCGTGCAGTGCGTCAAGGCGGGCATTACCGCCTTCGTTGTTCCGGTGGGCGACAGCGTCAGGACCAAAGCGTTCGAGATAGTATCAGAGCTGCGCCGTTCCGGTCTGTCCGCCGACGTGGACCTGATGAGAAGAGGGGTCGGCAAGAGCCTAAAATATGCTGCTACCGTGCCCAGCAAGTTCGCGGTCATAGTCGGGGAGAAGGAGCTGGAGAGCAGGTCCGTAACGTTGCGGGACATGAACAGCGGCGAACAGACCCTGGTCAAGATGGAAGACCTGGTCAAGGAATTGAAACGCTGAGGGGTTTCAGGGCCGGAAGATATGGGGGATCACAAGGGAGATTGAATTTAGGAGGAAAATCGCCTCCGGCCCCTAACGCCTCAAACGGTGCATTTAGCATCTAGTATATAATAATTCTCTTGCTGCAATTAGATTGTATAGATGCATTATCGCCTGAGCTGCCTAGCCAGGCTGTGCTGGTCCAAGGTCCAGTTGACCAAAGCATCCGCTTTAATTATAACCTCATGTTCCCGGTGCACGTGGTTGACCTTGGCCGTTTCCATTCTCGTCAGAATGTCCACTGCCTCGCGGTTCAATGGAGCTAGGTTCGGTGCCTTGACCCGGTACTGCCCCTTCAGCTGCTTGATCACCAGCTCGGAGTCCATGAACACCTCTACCTCGGTAGCTCCCATCTTCAGCAGTTCCTTCAGCCCGGCCAGCAATCCGTGGTATTCCGCCTCGTTGTTGGTCATTACCCCCAGATAATTTGAGCCGGACGCAATTTCGTGCCCGTCCTGATCGCGTATTATGTAGGCGTAAGCGGAGTCCCCGGGGTTTCCGCGGGAACCTCCGTCGGTGAACAGCTGGAACTTCATCGCTCCGGGTATGTTCTAGGTTATTAATCCTACCTGGTATGCGAAACCTTGACAATGTGCGAAAATATACCCTCCAACGCCGCAACGCGGCACGGATGTCGATAGCATGGACCGAGAGACCATAGCCCGGGTGGCCAAGGTGGCCAGGCTGAACCTCACTGAAGAGGAGATGGAAAGATATGCCAAGGACCTGGACGACATCCTGAATAGCTTCTCGATCATGGACGAGGCTCCGGCCGGGGACAGTTATAGCTTCAATCCCATCCCGGTGGTGGATGTGCTGCGGGAAGATGAGCCAGGCCAGGACCTCGACCCGCAAGTGCTGAGAGCCCAGATGGGCACCTACCAGGACTATGTAAGGGGGCCCAGACTGTCTTGAGCGCCACTTACGATCTCATCCGTTACGCCCAGCTCAAGCACCGGGCGTTCACCGAGATAGTCGACGACCTCGACGATTCCAAGTTCCACTTCTCGGCCAAGGACAACCTTTGCGCCGACGGATTCCAGGCGCGGGCGGGCTCCGCCGTGTTGGACGGATACAGCCCGCCGTTCGACGCCACTCCCATCCGCAAAATGAAGCAGGCCGGCGGTCAGCTGGTCGGAAAGACCACCATGGACGAGTTCGGCTTCGGGACGTTCAGCACGAACTCGGCGCACGGGGTTCCGCTCAACCCGTTCGATCTGGAACGCAGCTGCGGCGGTTCGTCCGGCGGCGCGGGAGCGGCGGCCTGCCTCATACCAGGCCATATCGCCCTTGGTGTTTCCACGGGGGGCTCCATCTCCGGTCCCGCCTCCTTCTGCGGCGTGGTCGGCCTTACTCCGACCTACGGCCGCGTTTCCCGTTACGGGCTGATAGATTACGGCAACTCCCTGGACAAGGTCGGCCTTCTCTCTCGTTCGGCCTCCCTCGTGACCAAGCACTTCAGGACCATCGCCGGTCCGGACCCAAAGGACCCCACTTCGTGCGCTCAGCCGGTCCTTCCCGACAAAGGCAAGATGCCGCTTTCTCTAGCCGTTCCCAAGGAAGCGCTGCAGAACCTGGACCCCTCCGTACGATCGTCCTTCCAGGAGGCGCTTTCCAAGTTCAAGGAAATGGACGTGGAGGTCCACGAGGTCTCCATGCCCTCGCTGCGTTATTCCCTGCCTGCATATTACATTCTGGCGACCTCGGAGGCGTCAACGAATCTGGCCCGCTACTGCGGCATGCGTTTCGGCCGCCGCGAGGAAGAGCTTAACCAGCACTTCAACGACTTCTTCACCGGCGTCCGCTCGGAAAGCTTTGGCGACGAAGCGAAGAGAAGGATACTGCTGGGAACGTTCTGCCGCATGGTCGGCTTCCGCTCCCGTTACTATCTCAAGTCGCTGGCGGTACGTCAGCTGCTGATCGAGGAATATCGCAAGGTGTTCAGGGACCACGATGCGGTCGTGACCCCGACCATGCCGTTCGTCGCTCCCCGTTTCGAGGAGATAGGTAGAATGAAGCCACTGGAGATGTACGGGGCTGATGTTCTGACGGTTCCCCCGAACCTCACGGGAATGCCTCACATCTCCGTTCCCTGCGCTTACGTTAACGGCTTGCCGGTGGGGATGCAGATGGTGGCCGACCACTGGAAGGAGCTGGACCTGCTGGAGGCGGCCTCTGCTTGGGAGAAGGCTTTCGTCTACCGATTCCCGGAGGTGTCCTTATGAAGATCGGTCTGGAGATGCACTTTCAGCTTCCCACCAGGTCCAAGCTGTTCTGTTCCTGCCCGACGACCTCGGCGGAACCGAACCACAACGTGTGCCCGGTGTGCCTAGGATATCCTGGGTCCCGACCGTCGCTAAACCGCAAAGCGTTGGAGGCGGGGCTGGGCATAGCGCGATTCCTGGATTGCTCGATAGAGGAAAGGGTCTGGTTCAGCCGCAAGACCTACTTCTATCCGGACCTGCCCAAGAACTTCCAGATAACCCAATACGAATCGCCGCTGGGCACGAATGGCCACTTCGACCTGAACGGAAGGCGCATTGGCATCTGGCGGGTCCACCTGGAGGAAGACCCTGGGAGAATAAGGAGGGTCGGCCGCTCCGGTGAGGAGATCGCGTTCGTCGACTACAACCGTTCCGGCATACCGCTGGTGGAGATAGTCACCGCTCCCGACCTTACGTCCCCCGAGGAAGCGAGGGAGTTCATCGACCAGCTGGTCATAGAGCTGAGATCGCTCTGCGGCCTGGAGGCCCAGGACGAGCAGTCGGTGCGCGTCGACGCCAACATCTCCCTGGGCGAGGAGCGGGTCGAGGTCAAGAACGTACAGGGTTTGCGAAACTTGGAGCGGGCCCTTAAGTTCGAAGCCAGCCGGCAATCGAAGCTCCTGGCCGCCGGGAAGAAGGTGGTCAGGGAGACCCGCCGCTTCGACGAGGAAAGGAAGGTCACCTCCTCCGCCAGGGAGAAGGAGACCGAGGAGGATTACGGCTACATCGGAGAGCCGGACCTGGGCGAGTTCCGCATCGGGGAGATGGCCAGGAACCTGGAGCTCAAGGAGACGCCGCTGGTACGGGCCAAGAGGCTGGTCGCATCGTTCGGCATAGGGGAGGCCACGGCCAAGCAGCTGGTTCTCACGTCCGTTACGCTCACCGACCTTTTCGAGGAGCTGTGCCGCCACGTGCCGTCGGAGAGGGCGGTGTCCTGGACGACCGGTCCGATATCGGGCAACTGGGCGGTGTTGCAGGACCAGGCCAAGTGGCCTGATATCATCCAGATCGTGAAGGATGATGCTGACGGGCGCATCAACGATAACGAGGCGAAGCGCCGCATACTTTCGTTGGCGGGCGTTCAGCAGGAGGCCGCCGTGGAGGGCGGGGACGATCTGGCGAAATTGATAGCAGATTTCGTGGACGCCCACCCGGAAGTTCTAGCCGACTATCGCAAGAACCCCAAGGCGGCCAACACCGTGATCGGTCACGTGCTGAAGGAGAGCAAAGGGCGCTACTCGTCAAAAGAGGTCGTGGAAGAGGTAAGAAAGGAAATGGAAAAAAGGGTTTAGTTCTCCTCGTCCTCGTCGGCCAGGCAGAGCAGCTGCAGCTCGGAGAGCTTGGCTTCCTCCACCTTGGTGGGCGCGCCGTCCACCAGGGACTGGAACTTCTTGTTCTTCGGGAACGCAATGACGTCGCGGATGCTCTCGCAGCCCAGGAGCATGGAGCACAGGCGGTCCATGCCCATTCCGATGCCGCCGTGCGGGGGCGCCCCGAACTCCAGGGCCTCCAGGAAGAAGTCGAACTCCTTCTGCATGGTGGCCTCGTCCATTCCCAGGATCCCGAACACCTTGCGCTGCATCTCCGGGTCGTGATTCCTCAAGGAACCGGAGCCGATCTCGCTGCCGTCGAACACCAGGTCGTACGAGTGGCCCATGCCCTTGGCACATTCCTTTCCGTCTGGGATCACGTCGCCGACCGGCCTCACGAAGGGGTGATGGAACGACGTCAGTCCGCCGGTGGCCGGGTCCTTCTGGAACAGCGGGCACGACACCAGCCAAACGAACTGGTGTCCCTTGCCTTCCAGCAGCCCCAGGTCCTTGGCCAGCTTCAGACGTAGCTGTCCTCCGGCCTTGAGCACGTTATCCCGCGGTCCCGCAAGGAACAGCAGAAGGTCCCCGAGCTGGGCGTCGGTGCGCTTGGCTATCTCCTGGCGTATCGCTTCGGGGAAGTACTTCACTATGTTGGAGCTCAAACCTTCAGAGGTCATGCGCATCCAGGTCAGTCCGCCCATCCCCTGGGACTTGGCCCACTCGATGAGACGATCGACCTGTTTGCGTCCGACGGAACCGTCGGTGTCCTGCTCCTTGATCAGAGAGGCTTTCAGATTGATGCAGGTGACCATTCCACCCTTGGAAAGGATCTTCTGGAAGATCTCGTAGGGAGCGTCCTTCACCAGGTCGGTCACTTCCTCCATCTCCAGCCCGAATCGGACGTCCGGAGCATCGGTGCCGTACTTGGCCAGAGCATCCTTCAGGTCTATGCGCGGGAAGGGCGTCCGTAGGGTCTCGTTGAACATCTCCTTCCAGACGAAGGCGTACATGCCCTCCACCATGTTCAAAATGTCCTCCATCTCCACGAAGGACATCTCCATATCAAGTTGCGTAAACTCCGGCTGGCGGTCGGCCCGACTGTCCTCGTCGCGGAAGCAACGGGCGATCTGGAAGTAACGCTCCACGCCTCCGACCATCAGCATCTGCTTGTAGAGCTGGGGCGACTGCGGCAGGGCGTAGAACTGCCCCGGCATGGTGCGGGACGGAACCAGGAAGTCCCTGGCCCCCTCGCGGCTGCTGCGGGTCAGCATTGGCGTCTCCACCTCGATGAACCCCTGCGTCTCCAGATATCGGCGGGCGGAGGAGATCAGCTTGGAACGGAACCTGAGGTTGGCGTTCATCTCCTTCCGGCGGAGGTCCAGGTAACGGTACTTCAGCCGGAGGTCCTCCCCGGGCAGCATGGAGTTCTTCTGCTCGGCCACCTCGAACGGGATGGGCTTGGAGCGGCTGATGATCTTGGCGTCCTCGATGAGCAGCTCGATCTCCCCGGTGGGGTTGCGGGCGTCAGTGGTCCCTTCCACCCTGTCCCGAACGGTACCAGTGACGGTCACGACGAACTCGCGACCTATATTATTCAAGATTTTCTCCAACCGGTCCAAGTCCCCGCTGTTGGAGGCCTCAGGGTCGAACACCGCCTGGGTGCTCCCATGGGAGTCCGCTATGTCGTAGAACAGAACTCCTCCATGGTCCCTGTAGAACCTTACCCAACCGGCGAGGGTAGCTCTCTTGCCAAGGTCCCCTTTCGTCAGTTGTCCGCAATGGTGTGTCCTTAACATTTCCATTCCTCTGGTTGGATATGGTCGGTAAGCCGGAGTAACGTGGACGCCCTATTAAATTCTTATCTACTGTGGATATGGCAAAATGACCATTAATGGCAATAAAATGGCAATTTATAGTTCAAACTGCCAAGATATATAAAGGAAGGTGGACGGTTTGCCCCATTTCACTTCTGGTCCACCGGACTGAAGTCCGGCAGGAAGTTGAACGGATCTTTGATCACGTTCAGTATGACGTAGGTATTGGTCTTCTTGACGCCCTTTATGGTCAGCATGGACTTGACCACCTGGCTGAACTCCTCGCGGGAACGGCAGGCCACCCAGGCGATGGAATCGCATTCGCCGGTCACATCAAGCACGGCCACCACGTTCTTGAGCTCCTTGATCGACTGCTGGACGGTTATTAGGTCCCCCTCGACGTAGATGTGGACTATGGCCATGAACTCGTAGCCCAGCTTCATGTAGTCCACGTTCGCGCGGTAACCGCGGATCACGTTCTGGCTCTCCAGATTGCGTACGCGCTGTATCAGGGTAGTGGGATGTATGCCCAGCCTCTTCGCTATGGCTCTTGACGACCCCTGGCTGGACCTGCACAGCTCCTCAATGATCCTCTTGTCCAATTCGTCGAGCATGATTAACCCCATGTTGCCTGTTTCTAGAACGGCCTCCTTAGATATATGTCTTTCAAATGTATGAATGAGGTGCGCAATTGTCTAATTCATTCCTTTATAAGCTTAGCGTGGACTATTTACACGAATTAAGCTATCCACAGGTCATGACCGTCAAGCTTTACGAGGCCGACCCTTACCTTAGAGAGTTCACCGCCACCGTCACCAAGGTGGAAGGGGAATGGGTCGTCCTTGACCGCACCGCCTTCTATCCAGGTGGCGGAGGGCAGGAACGGGACCGCGGCACATTGGACGGGCGCGATGTGACCGGCATCAAAGGTAAGGAGGAGATCTCCCACCAGATGCCCGGTCACAACCTCGCGGTCGGCTCGCAGGTCAAAGGCGTTCTGGACTGGGACAACCGGTACGGCCTGATGAAAGCGCATACCGGGGAGCATCTGCTCTTTTCGTCATTGTCCCGCCGTACGGAGATGGAGCTGGTCAAGATATCTCTGTCCAAAGAGAAGAAGGTGCTAATCATCAAGGGACACCTGGACTGGGATATGGTGAGGGACGCCGTGCACGAGGTGAACGACATAATCGCCGCCGGAGCCGAGGTCGCCTGCCAGCATGTGGACCGCGAGAACATGGTCGAAGGCGGTCCCCGTGTGAAGTTAGATAGAATTAGCGATCGGATGGTGCGAGTTGTCAGCATCGGTGATCACGACAGCGCGGCCTGCGCCGGCGTGCACCTGAAGAACGCCAACGAGATCGGCATGCTGCTGGTCAGCAAGTTCACCTCGGCCAAGCCCGCCGGCGATTGGGAGATCGAGTTCCAGGTCGGTCCGGAAGCCATCCGAACGGCGGTGGACCACTCCGTACGATCCCTGATGCTGGCCGAAAGGATGGGCGCACTGCCGCAGGACAGTCTCACCGCATTCGACAACCGGGACCGGGAGCTGACGAAGGCGAGGGAGGCCCTGAAGGGCTATGGGAAGCTGGCGCTTTCGTCGCTGCAGCCCGAGAAGCTGGGGGAATGGAAGCTCTACTCAGGTTCCTTCACCGGTCTGGACCGCAAGATGGTGATGGAGAAGGCTAACGAGTTGGTAGCTGCAGGAAGCTCCGTGGCCGCCTTGGCATGCCAGGACGACAAGACCTTCCTGGTGCTAGCATGTTCAGCGGACGTCAGGCTGGATTGTGTTGCCCTTCTGAACTCGGTGCTAACCCAGCACGGAGGAAGGGGAGGCGGCAAGCACAACTTCGCCAGCGGCGGCACCTCCGGACAGATAGGGTCATCCGTTCTGCTAGATGAGGTATATCGTCTGCTCAAAACGAGCTAATAATTTCAAAATATTATTCATTTGTATAGCAACATTATTAAAAAATGTACAAATGAATTGATAGTGAATCAATAGATGCACATTTGTTGCCTAGAAAGTTATTTAATATACTTTGTTGTAACCCTTTCC
>JBFYNB010000010.1:0-28620 GCA_041304605.1 Methanomassiliicoccales archaeon | reverse complement strand
CGAGCTGGCCAGGCTCTACGGGATGGATCCCAATAATTTTGTCGTCGGCAACGGTTCCGACGAGGTGCTGGACATCATCATGAAGACGCTCGTTGAACCGGGGGAGACGGTCATAACCGCCCACCCCGCTTACGTGCTGCACTCCTTCTTCGTCAAGATCAACGCCGGACGAACGGTGACCGTGGACCTGGACGATGATTTCCAATTGGACGTGGACAGGATAAATTCCACCAAGGGCAAACTGGTGCTTCTGTGCACTCCCAACAATCCCACCGCCAACACCTTCCGCGCGGACGACCTCAAGGCCGTCATAGAAGGCCAGGACCGCCCGGTCGTGGTGGACGAAGCGTACGGAGAGTACACCGGCAACTCGTTCCTGCCTTTGGTCGACAAGTACGACAATCTCATCGTCACCCGCACCTTCTCCAAAGCGTACGGGCTGGCGGGAATGAGGATCGGCTACATGGCGGCCGGACTGGAGATGGCCGAGGCCCTGCAGAAGGTCAAGATACCGTACTCGCTGAACATGATCGGAGAGCGGGTGGCGATCGCCGCCCTGAGGGACCGGGAGTTCCTGGAGAGGAGCGTCCGCGTGGTGAACGACGAGCGGCCTTTCCTCTCGAAGGGGCTGAGCGATCTGGGCTTCCACGTGTTCCCGTCGGAGGCGAACTACATCCTCTTCCGCCCGGACCTGCCCTCTGACCTGCTTACCTCCAAGCTATCAGAGAAGGGGGTGCTGGTCAGGGACTTCGGCAAAGTACGGCGGTTAGAGAACTGCATCCGGACCACCATAGGCACCAGGGAGATGAACACCGTCCTGCTGGACAAGATGCGGGAGGTGCTGAGGGAATGCCGTTGAAGGTGGCCCTGGCCGACTACGGCGTGGGAAATCTGCATTCCATACGAAAGGCGTTGGAGAACTGCGGCGCTTCCGTCAACGTAGTGGAGGACATGTCCCTTCTGACGGAGGCGGAGTGCATAGTGCTTCCTGGCGTGGGGGCGTTCGACAAGACCATGGAGCGCCTGCTTCCGTACAGGGAGGACATCGTTCAGCGCTTGAACGAAGGCGTTCCCTGCCTGGGGATATGCATCGGCATGCAGATCATGTTCCAGAAGAGCGCGGAAGGGAACGGTCCCGGACTGGGGTTCCTGCACGGCAGCGTGGTGCGGCTCAAAGCCCCGCGCATACCGCACATGGGCTGGAACACGGTCGAGACGGACGACGAGATAATGAACGGCGTGGACGACACCCACTTCTACTTCGCCCACTCCTTCCACGGCAGCCCCGAGGACCGTTCGGACGTCGGGCACACCGATTACTTCGGGCGAATACCGACGCTGTTCCACAAGTCGAACACGTACGGAACGCAGTTCCACCCGGAGAAGAGCTCCTTCGCCGGGATGGCGTTCCTGAACAACTTCGTGAAGTTCGCGGAGGAGAGGATATGAGGATCATACCGGCCGTGGACATACTGGACCACCGCGTGGTGCAGCTGGTCGGGGGCGTCCCGGGGACGGAGCAGGTCACCTTGCCCGACCCGCTGATCGTCGCTGAAGACTGGGAATCGAAGGGCGCGGAACGACTGCACATCATCGATCTCGATTCCGCGCTGGGCAAGGGGCATAACGCCCAGGTCATCCGCAAGATCATCGAGAGCTCGAAGGTCCCCGTCCAGGTGGGCGGCGGCATACGCTCCACGGAGGTCGCCGAGTACTACCTGGACTGCGGAGCGGACCGCGTCATCGCCGGAACGAAAGGGCTCAAAGATCCGGCCTGGCTGAGGGCGATGTCCCTGAAATACCCAAAGCGAATGGTATTGGCCCTGGACATGAAGAACGGTCGCATCCAGACCCACGGTTGGAAGGAGGATTCCCCGCTGGACCTGAAGGACGTCTTCGCCTCCATAGCCGGACTGCCTCTGGCCGGTGTGCTGTTCACCAACGTGGACGTGGAAGGCCAGGCCAAAGGCATTGACGTGGACGTGGTGCGCGATTTCGTCACCAACTGTCCGCACCTGACCATCGTCTCCGGAGGCGTGACGGACGAGCGTGACGTGGAGGCGCTCGAGCGCATGGGCGTGGAGGAGGCGGTGGTGGGATTATCACTTTATACTGGAAAACTGAATCATAACGCAATCTGGAGATGAGGCCATGGACCGCAAGACCGAGGTAGTGCGCAAGACCAGGGAGACCGAGGTCCGGCTGAAGCTGGACCTTGACGGCGAGGGCGTGACCAAAGTGGAGTGCGAGGAGCAGTTCCTGCGCCACATGGTCGAGACCTTAGGACGCTACGCCAATTTCGATCTTACCCTGGAGGCGAAGGGGGACGACGTGCACCACCTGGTCGAAGATGTCGCTATCGTCCTCGGCAAGACGCTTAAACAGTGCCTGGGCGAGACGCCCATCGAGCGGACGGCGTTCTCGCTGATCCCCATGGACGACGCTCTGGTCCAGGTGGCGGTGGACATCATCGAGCGGCCGTACGCGGACGTGGACTGCCCGGACGACCTTTACGCGCACTTCTTCCGCAGCTTCGCCATGTCCTCCGGCATCACCATGCACATCATGGTCATCCGCGGCTACGACCAGCACCACATCGTGGAAGCCTCGTTCAAAGCGTTGGGCAAGGCGCTGAGATCGGCGGTGGTCCCGCGCCGCAGCGAGCTGAGCACCAAGGACCGGCCTAAGGTGAACAAGGGATGAGTTTGACCAAGAGAATCATCCCCTGCCTGGACGTCAAGAACGGGGCCGTGGTCAAAGGGATCAAGTTCCTGGACCTGAAGGACGTGGGATACCCACCGGAGCTGGCGGAGGCCTACGAGAAGCAGGGAGCGGACGAGATAGTATTTTTGGACATCTCCGCTTCGGCCGAGGGGCGCAAGACGCTGCTGGGCATAGTCGAGGAGACCGCTAAACGGCTCTTCGTTCCGCTTACGGTCGGCGGCGGCATCCGGGAGAAGGACGACATGCGCGCCGCGCTGAACGCCGGGGCGGACAAGGTGTCCGTGAACACGGTCGCTGTACAGCGTCCCGAAATAATCTCCGAATGCGCCAAGGACTTCGGGTCGCAGTGCGTGGTCGTGGCCATTGACGCCAAGCGCCAGGGCGGCGATTGGACCGTCTACACGCACGGCGGACGGAAGGACGCCAAGATGGACATGGTGCAGTGGGCGCGCCAGGTGGAGGACCTGGGCGCCGGCGAGATACTCCTGACCAGCATGGACGCCGACGGCACCAAGGACGGATACGACATCGCCATGACCAGGGCGGTGGCGGAAGCGGTCAACATCCCGGTCATAGCTTCCGGGGGATGCGGTTCCCCGAAGCACATACTGGACGTCTTGAAGGAGACCCGGGCGGAAGCGGCGCTCGCGGCATCCATATTCCACTACGGGCAGTGGACGGTGAAGGACGTGAAGACGTATCTCAGGCAGAACGGAGTTGAGGTGAGATGAGCAGCCCTAAGTTCGGCGAGGATGGTCTCATCCCTGTCATCGTACAGGACCACGAGACCAACGAGGTTCTGATGATGGCCTACGCCAACGAGCAGGCGTACCGGGACATGCTGAGGACCGGCTTCACCCATTTCTATTCCCGCTCCCGGAAGCAACAGTGGAAGAAGGGGGAAACGTCCGGACACGTGCAGGAGATCGTCTCCATGCAGTTGGACTGCGATAACGATACCCTGCTCGTACGAGTGAAACAGACCGGCGTGGCCTGCCACCTGGAGCGGATGTCCTGCTTTGACGAGGTCGTGTACGGCGATATCGAGGGGACCATGGCCATGCTCCCCCAACTGCTGAGGGTCATCAGGGACCGCAAGGCGAATCCCGTTGACGGCAGCTACACCTGCAAGCTGTTCGCGGACGAGAACAAGCGTCTCAAGAAGGTGGTCGAGGAGGCCGGGGAGGTCCTGTTGGCGGCCAAGGACCACAAGGCCGCCGAGCAATCCTGGGAAGTGGCCGACCTCGTCTACCACCTGATGGTGGCCGTGGAGGGGATGGAAGTGGAGTGGGAGGACGTGTACCGGAAGCTGGCGGAGAGGAGAAAATGAGGGCCGAGCTGCACACCCACACGCTCATCAGCGACGGCGAGCTGCTGCCTATCGAGCTCGCGCGCCGCGCCTTCGTGAAAGGTACGAAGTATTTGGCGTTCACGGACCACGCTTCCCTGAGCAACCTGGAAAGGGTCATTTCCGAAGGACGGAGGGACGCCGAGCTGGCCGAGGAATGGGGCATGAAGGTGCTGGCCGGAGTCGAGATAACTCACGTCCCGGTCAGGCGCATCGACGAGGTCGTGTCCAAGGCCAGAAAGCTTGGCGCCGAGATCATCGTCATCCACGGCGAGACGATAAGCGAGCCGGTGGAGAAGGGAACGAACTATGCGGCGGTCATGAACCCGGAGGTGGACATACTGGCGCATCCAGGATTCATCACGCTGGAGGAGGCGCAGGCCGCTCGCGACAACGGCGTGGTCCTGGAGTTGACGTCCCGCGGATCGCACTGCAAGACCAACGGCCACGTGGCACGCATGGCCCAGCAAGCGGGGGCCCTGATGGTCGTCGACACGGACGCCCATTCCCCCGGGGACCTGATCGACCTGGCCACGGCAACGCAGATCGCCCTGGCCGCCGGACTTACGAGAGAGCAGGCGGACCGGGCGCTGATAGAAACGCCGAAGGCCATCATCAAGAGGAGGTGGCGGAACTGAAGGTCCTGAAGTTCGGCGGCTCCTCCCTGAAGACCGGGGAGTGCATGCGCCAGGTGGCCGAGATCATCTTGGCCGAGAAGGAGAAGAAGGCCGTGGTGCTCAGCGCCGTGACCGGTGTGACGGAGATGCTGGTGCAGTTCATCTCCCGGACGCGGTCCGAAGAGGACGTGGACGCCTTCATCAAGGACATCACCAAGTTGCACACCGACCTGATAAAGGACGCGTTACGAACCGAGAAATGCCAGGCGAAGGCCATGGAGGAGCTCATCGCCAAGCTGGTGAAATTGGAGAGAATGCTCTACGGCTCCTGCTACATCGAGGAGGTCAATCCCCGCATACGGGACTATGTCCAATGCTTCGGCGAGAGATTGTCCGTGGTCATGCTGGCCGCCCTGCTCAACGAGATGGGCATGGAGGCCCGGCCGGTGGACGCGGACGAGGTCGGGATAATTACCGACGGCATTTACGGAACGGCCACCGTCAACATGGAGGCCACCCGCTCCAACGTCCGCCCGAAGTTGATGAAGATGCTGCAGGATGGCGTGACCCCGGTCATCACCGGCTTCTTCGGCCGGGCGCCGGAGGGAAGCGTGACCGTCTTCGGAAGGAACGGCAGCGATTACAGCGCGGCGGCGGTCGCCAACGCCATGGGAGCTTCTTCGCTGGAGATCTGGAAGGACGTGGACGGGTTCATGAGCGTGGACCCCAAGATCGTGCCTTCCGCCAAGGCCATCCCCCGCCTGAGCTACGACGAGGCGGCCGAGCTCGCCTACTTCGGCGCAAAGGTCGTGCACCCCATGACCATGGAGCCCGCCCGTTCGGGGAACATCGAGATCCGGGTGAAGAACGTCTTCCGTCCGGAAGCGCCTGGAACGGCCATCGGCGGCACCGAGAACGTGGACAAGAGCATCAAGTCGATCTCGTGCATGAAGAACCTCTCCCTGGTGAAGGTGTTCGGCGAGGGCACCGGCTACAAACTGGGTGTCCTGGCTGACGTCGCTTCCATACTGCGGGAGGCGGAGATCAACATCTACAGCGTGGTCACCTCGCTGACCTGCATAGGGCTGCTGGTGGACAAGAAGGACGTGTCCAAGGCCCAGAAAGCGCTGGCGGAATCCGGCGCGACCCGTGTCGAGACGCACACCAACTTCGCCCTGATGTGCATCGTCGGGGAAGGGCTGGGGCATCACAAGGGATTAGCGTCCAGGGTGTTCAAGGCCGTGGCCAAGGAGGGCGTGAACGTCGGGCTCATCTCCGCCGGAGCTTCCCTCGTAGCGTATCACTTCACCGTGGACGAAGGGGACCTGGAGAAGGCCACCAAGGCCGTTCACGAGGAACTGTTCGGGTGCTGACATGATCGTGGCGTTCCAAGGCGTCAAGGGCGCGTACAGCGAGGACGCGGTGTTCAGCTGGGATGCCGACGCCATCGCCCTGGAATGCCCGGAGTTCGTGGACCTTTTCGATGCGGTGCGTTCCGGCCGTGCCGACCGGGGGATGCTCCCGGTGGAGAACAGCATCGAAGGAAGCGTCACCTCCGCCAACGACCTGCTCTTCCGCAGCGATCTGAAGGTGGTGGGCGAGGTCATGGTGCACATCCGGCACTGCCTCATCGGCCACCCCGAGGCGGAGCTGGAGGACATACGGAGGGTGTACAGCCACCCCCAGGCCCTGGCCCAGTGCCGCGATCTGCTCAATGCGCATCACGAGTGGCAGAAGGTGCCCGCGTTCGATACGGCCGGTTCGGTCCGCATGATCAAGGAGCGCGGATTGAAGGAGGAGGCCGCCCTGGCCTCCCGACGCGCCGCCTCCACGTACGGCATGAAGGTATTGCTGGAGGACGTGCAGAGCGTCAAGAACAACATCACCCGCTTCTTCGTTCTCTCCAGGGACAGCTCCAAGGAGATGGGCAACAAGACCGCTTTGGCCTTCACGACAAAAAATCAGCCCGGAGCCCTTTTCGAGTGCCTCAAGGCCTTCGCCACGCACGACGTGAACATCACCAAGCTCGAGTCCCGCCCGTGGCACGGTCGGACCTGGGAGTACGTGTTCTACCTGGACCTGGACGGTGACGCCCGGGAGGGAAAGGTGGCCGAGGCGCTTGCTGTGCTCAGGGAAAGCGCCTCCTGCGTGCGTATCTTCGGTTCCTTCATGAAGGCCGTGCAGCCCTCAATCAGGCCTTAGGGCCTTGAGCGGCTTCTCCGCAGAGGTCCAGTACTCCCCGTCCCAGTAGAGCAGCGCGTCGTTCCGGTTGTACTTCTCCACGATGTCGGTGTGCTTTATCTCCCCGAGATACCAGGTGTGATCACCGACCTCGAAGGATTGGGTCTTCTTGATCTCGATGTTCATGAGGCACTCGGCGATGCGCGGAGCCTTCGTTCTTTTTCCCTTGACGGCCGTAAGGCCGGTCAACTTGAACTTATCGGTGTCGGCGCCGCTCTTCTCGCCGCAGGCGATGACCTTGTCCATAAGGTCCTTCCCGGGGATGTTGACGGTGAACTCGTCGTTCTCCTCCAGCAGCTTGTAGCTGTGGCGGGACGTCGTCACCGCGATGCCGATGATCGGCGGGCGCACCGAGAACACGTTGAACATGCCCACCGTGATTATGTTCTTCTCCTTGTCCCCCACACCCACCAGCACCACCGGCGCCGGAGGGAGCGACATGACCGCACCCATGTGGTCCAAATCGACCTTGTCGTCCATGCTCACCAGAATAACACCCGATAAAATACGGGAGCGGAACGGTATTAAAGCTTTTCAGCGCCGCCTGATGACGTCGCCGAGAACGCGGAACTCCCCGGACCAGTACATGAGCGACTTCTCGCGGTCGGCATCCTTGGCCATTTCCGCGTGCACGACCTCGCCCAGATACCAAACGTGATCTCCGGCGTCCACCCTCTGGCGCTTAACGCATTCCAGGTTCACCGCGCACTCGTTTATCGAAGGGGACTTGATCTTCCTGCCCGGGCAGGGCTCAAAACCGCAATCCTCGAACTTGTTGACGTCGCGGCCGGAACGTTGTCCGCAGTAAAGGACCTCCTCGACCAGTTCCTTGCTGGGAATGTTGATGGTGAAGTCGTCCGAGGTTTCGAGCATCTCGAAGCTGTGCCTGGCCGGGGACACCCCGATGCCCAGCACTGGCGGGTTGAAGGAGAACATGTGGACCAGGGCGACAGTGATGATGTTGTTCTTCCCCTTGCCATCCCCGATCGCGGCCAGCACTACCGGGAAAGCTGGGAACGCCCTGCAGGCCCAAATCGGGTTTACCTCGCTCTTTTCCATTCTGAACTCCCATGCGGAGATTTTGAAGGATATAAAATAAGGTTTGGTAGCATGGTTCGCCACCTTGGAAGGTTTACGGTGTTAATTCATCCAGCATGGCGTGGCCAAGGACGGTCAATTTATTATTCCCCAGCCGGTTATCCGGCAGGAGCACCATGAAGGCAAGGATAGGCATAATCGGTGGGACCGGGGTCTACGACCCCAAGATGTTCGAGCTCAAGGAGACCGTTCGCCCGCACACCCCGTACGGACCGGCCTCGGACGAGATCCAGGTCGGGGAGCTCAAGGGAGTCCCGGTAGCGTTCCTGCCCAGGCATGGCCGCGGACATGTCATACCGCCGCATATGATCAACTACCGCGCCAACATCCACGCCCTGAAGCAGATAGGCGTGGAGAGAATAATCTCGCCCTGCGCCGTCGGCTCCCTGCAGGAGGAGTTCAAGCCCGGGGAGATCGTACTGGTGGACCAGTTCATCGATTTCACGAAATCGCGCAAGTACACATTCTTCGATGGACCGAAAACGGTGCACATCGGAGCGGCCGATCCCTTCTGCCCGGAGATGAACGCCCTCTTCGCCAAAGAGGCCAAGAAGGCCAAGATAACCGTGCACAACGGCGGAACCTACGTCTGCATCGAAGGCCCCAGATTCTCCACGCGGGCGGAAAGCAGGATGTACCGGGCCTTCGCCGACGTGATCGGAATGACGTTGGCGCCGGAGTGCGCCCTGGCCCGGGAGATGGAGATGTGCTACACCAGCCTGGCCATGATCACCGATTACGATGTTTGGGCGGACCACCCGGTGGACACCGCCACCATACTCCGTACGATGGCCGAGAACATGGACAAGATCCGCAAGCTGCTCTCTGCCACCATACCGAAGATCCCGGAGGAAAGGAAGAAGTGCGCCTGCGGCAGCGTCCTTGCTGACGCGGGAGCTTGATCAGAGCGCCCGGATGGCCTTCATCGCTTCCTCGGCATGCTCCTTGGAGCGCAGCGGGGAGTTGTAGACCATGCGTATCTTCCAGTCCCGGTCTATGACGTAGGTGGTGCGCGCCGGCGTTCCGCCGATGCCGTACGCCCCGAACGCTTTTCTCAGCTCCTTCTTCTCATCGCTCAGCAAGGTGAACGTAAGCTCGTGGTCCACCGCGAACTCCTTGTGCGTCTTTACGTCGTCTGACGAGACGCCTATGATCTCGGCTCCGGCCGCCTGGAACTGCTCGTGCATCTGCCTGAACGCCACGGCCTCCATGGTGCACACCTTGGTGAAGTCGGCCGGATAGAAGTAGAGCACCAGGGCCTTCTTTCCCCGGATGTCGTTCGAGCTGACGATATTGTTATCCTGATCGGGAAGAGAGAAATCGGGAGCGGTGTCGCCCTCCTGAAGCTTGCCTTTCATAGGGGAAAGATGGCAGGTCAACGGTAATTAATGGTTTGTAGACCCGGACTGAAAGATTTTTATTCCCAATACGAACATACTATTTGCCATGACCTGCTATTTCCGGCATCTCGACCCTGTTTTCAGAAGGGCCGGGTTGCAGATCGACATAGACAATAGAAAGCGGGTCGATATGATAATCCACGAGATGGTCGGCGTGCGTTACAAGGACTGCACCCAGACCTGGGCGGCGGTCAAGCAATTGCTGCAGGACGAGGACGCCTTCGTGGAACGGCTGCGAGCTGAATGCCAGGCTCACAACATCTATCTGGACTACTGATTCACTCGCCGATGTGCTTCCTGTAGGCGGAAGCGTCCATGAGCTTTGACAGTTCCCCGGGATCGGACATCTTGATCTTGGCTATCCATCCCATGCCGTATGGAGACTTGTTGATCTGGGACGGGTCGTCGTCCAAAGGTCCGTTCACGTCAATGACCTCGCCGGAGACCGCCGCGTAAACGTCAGCGGTGTTCTTGACGCTCTCCACCACTGCCAGCACGTCGCCCTTGTTGAGCTTCGCCCCTTTCTTGGGCAGCTGGACGTAGACGAACTCGGTGAGCTCGCCCTGGGCGTGGTCGGTGATGCCCACGGTGGCCACGTCGCCGTCGACCTGAGCCCATTCGTGGTCCTTGGTATAGTGGAGTCCCTCTGGTACATCGCTCATGCTATCATCCTTCGGAACGGTTTACGGATATTTATGCCTCGTGCGATAGGCACTGACAAGGAATAAATATCCGGGGCTGGATGGAAAGGGGCATGCGCATAACCGTGCGGGGAGTGGTCCAGGGGGTCGGCTTCCGGCCGACGGTCCATCGCCTGGCAAGGACCATGGACCTCCATGGGTACGTGCAGAACAACGGTTCCAACGTGGTGATCGAGATAGACGGGGACGCCGAAGAGTTCGTTCTCCGGCTGAAAGGAGCGCTTCCGCCCCTGGCCCGTCTGGATGAGGTGGCCATCTCCCAGGGTCTTTCCGATGCGGAACTGAAGGCCATGGGATTCAGGATCGTCCCGAGCCAGCAAGGCGTTAGAGGCGTCGGGATACCTAACGACACGGCCGTCTGCGATTCGTGCCTGAAGGAGATGTTCGATCCCACCGACCGGCGATACCTTTACCCCTTCACCAACTGCACCGACTGCGGCGCCCGCTTCACCGTGATCGAGGACCTGCCGTATGACCGTGAGAACACGTCCATGCGCCCGTTCCCATTGTGCCCGGAGTGCCATAAGGAGTACGGGGATCCGGACGACAGGCGCTTCCATCACCAGACGGTGACCTGCCCGGTGTGCGGCCCCCGCTACTATCTCCTAGGCGGTCGTGGCGAGAATGACTACCGGGATCCGATTGCCGAGTTCGCTACCCGCCTGCACGAGGGCAAGATCGGCGTGGCCAAGAGCTGGGGCGGGATGCACCTTTGTTGCACTCTGGACCAGGTAGCGCACATGCGCGATTGGTACCGCCGGAAGGAGAAACCGTTCGCCATCATGGTCCGTGACCTTAGGGCATTGGAGCGTTACGGAAGTCCTTCCGCTCACGATATCGAACTGCTCACCTCCAGCCACCGGCCGATAGTGCTGGTGCCGAAGGTCGATAACGAAGTAACGGAACTGGTGGCGCCCGGTCTGGACACCATCGGCGTTTTCCTTCCATATACGTCGATGCAGCACCTGCTGTTCCATCACCTGAAGGAGGACGCTTTGGTAATGACATCAGCGAACGTCCCGGGCGAACCGATGGTGCTTCGGGAATCGGACGCTCTCACCCTGGGAGCGGACATTTACCTCATGCACGACCGGGAGATCGTCAACCGCTGCGACGATTCCGTCGTCCGCTCCTTCCAGGACAAGACCTATTACATTCGCAAATCGAGAGGGCATATCCCTTCGCACATCGACCTTCCCCTGGACGGGGTGGCGGTCGGCGTCGGGGCCCAAGAAGGTCTCGCCGGAGCGCTGGCGTTCGAAGGACGTCTCTACGCCACGCAGTACATCGGCGACGCCACGTCCCCGGGAGTGCTGGAGTTCCTGGAGGAGAGCCTGAAGTACCTGAGACGGCTCCTAGGCGCGGACCGGCTGGACGCCATCGGAATGGATTTGCACCCCGGTCATTCGACAAGACGCCTGGCAAAAAGATGGGCGGAGGAGAGCGGCATCGAGCCGGTTGAGGTGCAGCACCACCACGCGCACGCCGCAGCCTTGCTGGTGGAGTCTAAACTGGACGAGATGGTAGCGATCGCCATTGACGGCACTGGCTACGGGGACGATGGCGTGGCCTGGGGCGGGGAGGTGCTGCTTTCGACCTTGAAGGAGTACCGACGGGTCGGACACCTGAAGGAAGTGCCCCTGCTGGGCGGGGAAAAGGCCGTTTACGACGTCCGCCGGATCGCCTTCGCCCTGGCGGAGATGTCCGGCGGCGGACTGGATTACTTCGCCGAGAACGAACGGGAGCTGTTCCGCAAGATGATGAACCGTTCCGGCATGAGCACGTCCTTCGGAAGAGTGCTGGACGGGATCTCCTGTTACCTTGACATCTGCCAGTATCGCAGCTACGACGGCGAGCCGGCCATGAAGCTGGAGAGATGGCTCAATGAAGCCAGGAACCTGGACCTGGTGCCGACCGTTCGTCACGGAAACGTCATCGACACCCCGGCCATGTTCCGGCATATGATGGACGCCCGAGGCGGCAAGGCCGACCGGGCGGGCAGCATGACCTACGCCATGGTCCGCGGGCTGGTTGACATCGCGTCAGAAAAGGCGGAGGACGAAGGGATCAGGCATATCGGCCTGAGCGGCGGCGTCAGTTACAACCGGGCCATATCCACCTGGGCCAAGGAACTGGTAGAATCCCGAGGCCTGAAGTTCGTCTGCCACGACCTGACGCCGAACGGGGACGGATGCATATCGACCGGACAATGCGCGGTCGCACTATCGCGTACTGGACGCTAGGGCCGAAGCGCTTCCCTGATCGCCATCCATTTGTTAAGCCGAACTTCCCATTTGATGGCGTTGGCCGGTGAGGACGAGGGCAGCACCGTCACCTTTCCTTTGAACGCCTCCTCGTGATATTTTCGAAAAAACTTCCCCGCGGTCTTGCCGTTGATGAATATCTGGCTGATGCTCTGGTTCTCCCTTAGGAACGCAATAATATCGTTGGGAACGGGATTCGCGATGGTATCGTCCCCGCTGCCTTTGACATCGCACTCGGCCAGCACGTCCCAGAGGGCGATCCCTTTGTCCTTGAGGATGTGGCACCTTTCCTGATAATACTCGGGCATATCCTCGCCCAGCACCTCCTCCATCAACCGCCAGAAATGGTTCAGGGGATTGCCGTAGTATTGACCCTTCAGTGATGACCTGACGCTGGGAATGGTTCCTAGAACGAGCGCCTTGGGGGCATATCCAACTATAGGGGAAAGCCCGATCCGGCGCTCGCGCCCTGCATCATCGGACATCACCATATCCTCACCGAACGAACTCGGGAGATATATGGAATTCCGCGGTTGGACGATACGACCAACAGATATTATATGGCCAAGGCCATTCGGAAGCGTCAGGCCTGTTAAATGAGGAACCTAATCATCCTGCTGGACGGCGCGGCCGACGAGCGCATATCGATATTCAACAACCGCACCCCCCTGGAGGCGGCCCACAAGGATTTCATGGACAGCGTGGCACGCGACGGGAAGGTCGGCACCACCGACGGGAAGGACTATACCCACACGTTCCTGTTGGAGCTGCTCACCGGCAAGCCTTATGATATTCCGCGGGGCGTCATCGAGGCTTACGGCCTGGAACTTCCGATCGGAGAAGGTCGTGTCGCTTATCGCATGACCCCGGCCAAGGTCCACGACCACCACGTGGAATGGTATTACAACATCTCCTGCGACGAGGAGATGTTTCTTCAACGGGCGATAATCAAGAACCGCTCCAAGCTCTCGGATATGGACCCGAAGATATTGGCGTACCATGGCGGGAAAGGCGTCCTGACGGTCAAGGGCGATGAGATACTCGACCTGCCGAAGCCGCCGGGGCCGGCGCGGATCAGCTCCGAGGACCTCGGCCCCTTCCTGGATTTCGCCAAGGGGGTTCGCGAGAGCACCGGCGGAATAGCGCTGCTGCCCTGGGGCGGAGGCCTTGGTAAGGTCGCGGTGGACGTACGCCGCGAGATATCCAAGGTTCCCGATCTGACGGTCATATCCAAGAGCCCTTCCGCCCTGGGCGTTGGAAAGTTCTTAGGCATGGAAACGATGCGCGTTCCCGGCTTCAAGGAAGGCATCAAGGTGGCCGCGCAGGCCCTGGACCGGAACGACGTCTTCCTGCACATCGAGGAGACGGACGACATAAGCCACAAGTGCAATCCCAAGAACAAGCTGAAGCTCATCGAGGAGATCGACCGGGAGATGCTGCGCTATGAGAAGCGCTTCCGGGAATGCAAGGTGGCCCTCCTGATCGACCATGGCGCTTCATCGGTCACCGGGGAGCACATGCGCATGAAGGTCCCCTACGCCGTCTGCGGCGGTCGTTGGAAAGGGAAAGGTACGAACGGGTTCCACGAGAACGGAGGGGAGAACGCTCCGCTCGGCACGCTCCTGGACACCATCCTCGAAGATTGACCTCTTGATCGTTTTTCTGCTCTCGGCAATAAGTTAAATATCATCTTCGCGTTGAGTTGGATGATACGACCAATCGATAGTTGCATCGAATCCAGAGGTCCTCATCATGCACAAGGCGGACATCATTTACGCGTTCGAGGAGCAGGCGGGAAGGAATTTCGTTGACAAGGTCTGGGGCAAGCGCCCCACCTACGCCGTGGTCATCGGGAACACGGAAACCGCGAAGATCCCTGGCGTGTCCGCCGCCGGAGCGGTGCCGGAGATCACCGACTTCACACCCGCGGCCGACGTGGAACTTCTTCACTACGGTAGATGCAAGTGCATCGACGGGGTTCCGGTGACCCCGACCGGAGTTCCGACCCCGGGCATCATCACCATGAGCGCTCTGCAGTTGGTATCCATGCCCATCTTCGCCATCAACGGCGGCGTTAACGTAAGACCGCATACGCCATACTTCGAGCTGGAGGGCGTCCCGGGCCAGGACATCCGCACCGGAAAGGCGCTCAAGGACCCCCGCCGGGTGTACGAGAACGGTGTGCTCCTGGGCAGGGAGATGGCCAAGAGCAGCGAGTACCTGGTCATAGGGGAAAGCATTGCCGGTGGGACGACCACCGCTTTGGCCGTGCTATTGGCAATGGGATACGACGGACTGGGCAAGGTGTCCAGCTCCATGATCGACAACCCCCATTCCCTGAAGGAGAAGATCGCGATGGAGGGCATCTCCAACTCCCCGTTCAGCAAGGAGGACATGAGGGCCGATCCGTTGAAGGCAGTGGCAGCCGTCGGCGACCCGATGATGCCTGCCGCCGCGGGCGTCGTGGCCGGGGCGGCGGAGAGCATCCCGGTCATCATGGCCGGCGGCACGCAGATGGCTGCCGTAATGGCCATCGTGAAAGGCCTGGCGCCAGGCGTTCTTTCGAACATCGCCCTGGGCACCACCAAGTGGATCGTGAACGACCGCTCTTCCGACGTCAGGTCGATAGTCAAGCAGATCGGGAACGTTCCTATACTCGCTGCGGACCTGGACTTCGGTCCTTCCCAGTACGACGGGCTGAACGTCTACGAGAAGGGGCTGGTCAAAGAAGGGGTTGGCGCCGGCGGAATATCCGTCGCGGCCTTCCTGGCATCACAGGGGAAGATCGGCAAGGAGCAGATGTTGGGAAAAGTGGAAGAGAACTACGTCCAGCTCATGAGGATCATGGGCAAGTGAGCCGCTGGTGCAGCTCCTTCTCGGCCCTCTTCAGGTCAGCGACGGTGTTCACGTTGACGGCCACGTCTGGCGTGTCAGCGATGAAATAGCTTCCGGGAAGGTATTCCCGGGTGAGCATTCTCTTCCGATCGACCACGCTCACGCCGCAGGGCATTAACGGACGACCGTCCACGTTCTCGTAGAAGGTAACGTCCACACCGTACTCCAAAGCCCTTTCCAGGGGGATGCCGACGGTCAGGGACTGTTCCTTTCTTTTCAGATACTCTCTGACGATGTCGGAGACCAGCTCCGCGCGCAGCAAAGGCAGGTCGGCCGGGCAGATGAAGATGTGATCTTCGGATATTCCCTCCGCCGCCTGGATGAGGTCATGACAGTACTCCGTGCCAGAGGTCTCCAGTATATTGACCCCCATCTGCCTCAGATGCTCCCTTGTCCTAGGCACATTGTCGCTGATGGAAACGTAAACGGACGATATCTCATCGACCAGCATCATCTGCTCCAGGACGTGGTCGATCATCGGCCGGCCGTGCAGGAGCGCGATGGGCTTCTCCGTCCCGAGATCCTTGATCCTGGTCCCGCGCCCTCCAGCGGTTATCAGCGCGGCCACGCTCATAGCGCCACCAGCAATAGCAGGGCGATCAGCACCGCCGGCCGGGATATCTCGTTCGTGGCGCCCATGACGTCACCGTTCACCGCCCCGAAGTTCTTCATGGCCACGCCGCTCATCACCAGGCCGACGATAGCGCTAACGAGGGCTCCGGCAACGGTGAACAGGGCGATCTCATCAACGTACCAATATCCAGTGGGAAGGCACACCATTAGAACCAATCCGAAGGCCAGCAGGATCGACAATGTGATCGAGGCGATGACCTGCTTTCCCCTTGTATTGGAAACGAACGCGTTTCCCAGCCCCTCTCGGGCCTTGCCGCCGTAAGCGCAGAACACCATGGCGTTCTTGTTCATGATCTCGGCGATGAGCGGGAGGAAGAGAAGCTCGGCCTTGCCTGTCAGCGAAGCGAGCGCGGCAAAGCTCAGAATGGTGAAGACTAACGCATAACCGACGCCGCCGGCCCCGGTCTTGGAGTCCTTCATGGCCGCCAAGCGTCTTTCGGCATTGCCGCCGCAGACCATCCCGTCCCCGAAGTCGCTCAGTCCGTCCAGATGCAGGAAGCGGTTCAGCAGATGGAACATTGCCAGTACCAAGGCCGCGACGACCGCGATCGGCAAAAGGTCCTGACCAAGGTAATAGATCGCGGAGGCAAGGACACCATACAGTGCTCCCACGAACACGATGAGGTGGAAGTTGCGGGAGAGATGGTCCACGTCCTTACCGTCCACCTTGGCCGGCAGGACCGTGAACATGGTGAGGGCGGCCTTGAGCGCGCCTAGGACAGTCGTCCCTCTCCCTCCAGTATCTCCGAGTATATGGTGGACATGGTCGCTCCGATGAGGGAAGCCACGATGTCGTCCATGAACGGACCCAGCGTCGACAGTATCCCCGGTTTCTTCTTGTCGTAGCGGATGTACTCGAACAGGCATTTAGTTCCGCCGATGTACTGCGCTAGAGCGATGCCTAGAAGCTCGTCGGCCAGAAGGTGCACCGGGTCCTCCTGGTACGTGGCCTCGGGAAGCCCGTACAGTTGGCCGTAGCGGCCCTTCTCCTCCAGGAGAATGGCCGCCGTGAGCAACGCGTTCACGTTTATGTCCTTGGCCAGCAGCTCCAGCTTCTTCTCGAACTTTTTTCTGATGACGGCTTCATCCCAGGCCGGGTCCAGGGCGTTCATCTCCTTTACCGAGTTCCACATGTCGTCGTAGGTTATGCCTCGGATGGCGAGATGCCTCAGGAAGTGAACGGAGTCCCCGTTCGCCCCTTTCCACCTGGTTATCGATTCGCCCAAAGCGGAACGCACCGCAACGGCCATGGCGATTCCATGATCGGAGGAGCTTCCGGACCACAAACACCTCTCTCCTTCGCAAGGGCACATGACCAGAACGGCGTCACTGGTCGTTCCCGTTCCGGGAATGTGATGGTCCTGCAGCGCGGCTGCTTTCGCCTCGGTGACGGTCATTATGGCGTTCGCCAGGGCGCAGTCGTCCAACGGTTCGTCCGTGACCACCATGACGTTGATGGTTCCCACCTGGCGGTGCGGCACGCTGCCCTCGCGGGAAGATTCCCCGGCGCGGATGGCGTTGGATATCCCGGCGCTGACGAATGCCAGAGCTTCCGATCCGTTCTGCTCTATTCCTTTAGAACAGAAGGCCTTGTCCAGCTCGGCGGCGGTCATGAAGCACACCGTATCCGAAGGAAGGTTCAGCCGGGGCAGCAGAGAGCGCATGTGCTCCACCGGGTCCGCATGATCGTAATGCAGAGAGACCTGCAACATCAGTACGGAATCGGTCTCTCCCAGCCCACCGTTCAATATGGTGGACGCCAAAGTGCGCATTCGGCGCGGCAACCGTATGGCCACGTACTTGTGCCCGTCCACCACGCCCTTCTCGATCCGCGCCTCGCTCAGTTTCATCTCAAACACCTATCAACCCTAGCAGGAGGTCCTCCACGAACACCTGCACTTCCACTCCTACCAGAAGGTAGAGCGGCACCACCACCGTGAGCACGAAGAGATACGAAGCCATGGTCATGACCTTTATGGTGTCCCTGAGCACCTCAGGGTCCGAGGGAAGCGGCCCGTCGCCCATGACGTACCAGCCGATCTTTTCGAAACGTATCCCAAGTCCGCCGGCGAAGGCGGACATGTGCCATCCCTTGTTCGGCGACAGCGTTTGATCGTGATACTTCCTGGAGGCTCTCCAACCGGCCCTCCAGTCCTTGCCCAGAATGATCAGGGCGAGAAGAATGAACGGAACAGCCGCCCGGGCCATGACGAAGTTCGTGCAATCGTCGAGCTTGGCCGAGAACCATCCCACGTAGCGGTACTTGTCGTTCAGATAGCCGACCATGGCGTCCAGTGTGTTCGATACGCGGTACGCCACGGCGGCCGGAAGTCCCAGCAGACCGAAGTAGAACAGGGGCGAGAAGATGCTGTCCACGGTGTTCTCCGCCGCGCTCTCGGCCGCGCAGGAGATGACGTGCTCCTTGTCCAGCTGGCTGACGTCCCGGGAGACCATCATGGCTGCTTTCTGACGACCGAGTTCCAGATCGCCGGCCAGCAGTGCCTTGCGCACCGGCTCGGTGTGCTTCCCCATCGCCGACATGGCGAACATGGTCTTCAGCAGGACGCCGCCGACGATGGCCCATACCAGCAGTCCCAGGAAGTCCCGCAGCAGAGCCATCAGGAGAAGGACCAGTAACGAGAACAGAATGATGACGGCCAAGGCCATCAATATCCCGAAGAAACGCTCCCGCCGGGGGTGCCCGCGCGATATGCGCTGGTCAAAGAACGTGATCACCTTGCCCATCCAGACCACCGGATGCAAGGCGTTCGGCGGCTCGCCGATGAAACGGTCGACGAGCAGGGCGACGACTATGGTCAGGAGCGCGTAGGGAACCAGCTCAAACATGCATCCTCGCCCCGAACGCTGTGCTGCGGATCTCCCTGGCCGTCTCCTCCATCGCGGAGATCAGAAGGTCGTTCTTCTCCGGCGTCTTCACGCTGAAGCGGACGAACTTGTCGAACGGCCTCCCGAACGTGGAGCAGTCCCTGACCAGTACTTTACGTGGAAGCAGATGCTCCACCACGTCCTCCGCGGCCATCTTGGGATCGTTGACCCGGGTGAAGAAGAAGAAGCACTGGTCCGAAAGCGGCGAGAAGAGCCCGGTGCCGTCCACGGCCTTCTTGATGCGGGCGCGCTCGGAGGCCATCATCCGAGCCGCCCTGCGCACGTGGTCCTGATGATCGCGCAGCAAACGAGCGCCCACGTACTGCTCGATCACGCCCAGGTTCCAGGAGAGCCGGGCGCGTTCCATCATCTCCACGATCTCCACTCCCCCTACGCCGTAACCGACGCGCATGCCGGGAATGGCGAACGATTTCGTCAACGAGGAGATGATGAACAGGTTCTCGTGGCTTTGCACCTCGGACATGCACGATACGCTGTCATGCTCGTCCACCAGCTCCAGCAGCGTCTCGTCCAGGAAGACCAGCTTGCCGGCCGCTTCGCACTCGTCCACCAGCTCCATGATGCGCCTTTTCGTTTCCACCGTGCCAGTGGGATTGTTCGGGTTGCAGATGTACAGCGCCCTGGCCAAGGGCAGCTTCTCGCGGATGGCGTTCATGTCCAGGCGGAACCCTTCGCCCTCTATGAGCGGCACATCCAGTATGTTCGCGCCCTGCATGCGGCAGGCGTGCGAGTATTCCGAGAACGTAGGCCTCGGGATGATCACCCGGGCCTTCCGGGAAAGGAACACCTCCGGATACAAACGTATGAGCTCGGCCGAGCCGGCGCCGGCGATGACGTTCTCCGGCCACACGTTGTGCAGCTTGGCCACCGCCTCCCGGAACTCCGCGGCCGTGTCGTCCGGATAATGGCCGAGATGTTCGGCCGCTTCGGCCACCAATCGCGGTAGCTCCGCTGGAGCCCCGTACGGGTTGAGGTTGTGGCTGAAGTCCTCCACGCCGGGAAGCTTCCAGCCCTGGCCTCCGTGCACGGGCCTCTTAATCGGCAACAATTCCCTTTTCACAAGGTCTTGTATCTTCATCGTCGCCCTTCTCCGGGTCCGCCGGTCTTAGCGGGATGACGTAAAGTTCACCGCCATCCCGGATGATATTGACCTCCACGCCGTACACGGCGCGTATGATCTCTTCGTTGATGACCTCCGCCGGAGGTCCATAGTTGATTATGCCGCCGTCGCTTATGACTATCACCAGATCGGCGTACTTGGCGATCAGGTTGATGTCGTGCGAGGCGGTTATGACCGTAACGCCCTGCCGGGAGAGGTCCTTCAGGGCCTGCATGACCTGCAGTTTGAACTTGAGGTCCAGATGCGCGCTCGGCTCGTCCGCCAGCAGTATCTTCGGCTGCTGGACCGCGCCTTTGGCCAGAAGCACCCGCGCCTTCTCCCCGCTGCTGAGCTCGGCGAGCTTGCGGTCCTTGAGGTGGGTGACGTGATACGCCTTCATGGCGTCCCGCACCAGCTGCTCGTCCTTCTCCCCCTCCCACCAGATACCGGTGACGAACGGGTATCGTCCTAAGGCAACGAACTCCTCCACGGACAGATGGAAATCGTCCGGGACGTCCGCTGGGATGTTGGCGCATATCTTGGCCACCTCCATCATCTTGAGGCGGTCCAGGTCCTTGCCGTCGATGTATATGGCCCCTTCCTGCGGCTTCAGCACCTTGTTGATGCAGCGCATGAATGTTGTCTTGCCGCAGCCGTTCGGGCCCATTACCCCGATGAGCTGCCCCTTCTTGGCGTCGATCGTAATTCCTTTCAAGGTCCTGGGGCAGAGGCTCTTCTTGGCGCCATAGCTGAAGGAGATGTTGTCGACCTTCACCGTCAGCTCGCCGTCACATGACATATTCCTTGCCCATCCTGATCATCAGGTACCCGAAGAACGGAGCGCCGATGATCGATATTATGGCCCCTACCGGCAGCTCGGAGGGAGCTATCACGGTCTTACATACAATGTCGGCCACCAATAGAATGTTTGCCCCGACCACCATGGACGCGGGCAGCAACAGGCGGTGATCGCCGCCTATGAGCATCCGGACCAGGTGGGGGACGATAAGGCCGACGAAACCGATTATCCCGGTGAAGGCCACGCACGCCGCGGCCAAAGCGGACACCAGGACGAACATGCCGGTCTTGAAGCGCTTGACGTTCATCCCCAGCTGCTGGGCCTGCTCATCCCCCAGGAGGATGACGTTGAACTCCTTGGCATAGAGCAGCATCATGGCCGACAGCACGGAAACGCAGAGGACGATGATCGATGTCGATTGCCAGTTCAGCATGGAGAACGAACCGAACAGCCAGTACAGCACGCTATGCAGCCGGTCGGCGTTAAAGTACATCAGAATGGTGGTCCCGGACTGCAATGCGATCCCGACGATCACCCCACCCAGCACATAACTTATGGAACGCCCACCAGCGGCCTCGGCCAGAAGCATGGTGAAGAGGAACGCCATCACGGCTCCGATGAAGGCTATGATGGGAGTGACGAACACGCCGAGCCCGGCGATGGTCACTCCCGCGAGCACCGCGGTGGTCACCCCCAGTGCCGCGCCGGACGAGACCCCGGTGATGTACGGGTCGACCAGAGGGTTCCGGATGAGCGCCTGCATAACCGCTCCGGCCACCGATAGCCCGACGCCGACGGCGATCACGCCTAGCGCCCGCGGAATGCGTATCTGCCAGAGCACCAGTTCCTTGGTGCTCTCGTGCTCCCCGCCGTTCTGAATTAGGTTCCAGAGACCGGACATGGACTCCTGGAATGAGATGTCCATGACCCCGGTGGTAAGTGAAAGAATGAAAAGAAGGACGATGCTGATCGAACCGAGGCCGAGAATGAGGGCTAGCTTGATCCTCGCCCTGCTCGCCTTGGTCGCTTCCATATCGCATCATCCTTGTTCGATCGCCAGAGCCGGTGCGGAGCACCCTCCGGTGGTAAGTTGTTTCCCGTAACGCAGGCCAGCTATTATATTTGCGCCCTGCGCCACGGGGAAGGAGGACCTGTTCATTCGATTCTTGCCTGCACCATCGCCAAGATATCCGTGGCTTCAATGGACGGAGCCTCGGCCTCCGCGGACTCGCCGGAGGAGACCCAGTCGACGTAGTCGTCGGAGATCACGTGCGGCATGCTCACATCGAACACGTCGGGATGCAGTATCTGGGCCAGCAGCTCCACGGCGTCCACCATGCGCGGGCCGGGGCGGCTGAACACGTTGTCGGACTGACCGGTCAGTATGTACACCCGCTTGTTCTGGACGGCGGAAAGCTCGGACCAGATGGTGTCGTTCTCCAGGTCGGAGATGATCTCCTCACCGGGGGATGACAGGTACATCATTGACACAACCAGATAGTCGGGGTCGGTCTCCAGCAGCGATTCCACGGATACGTCGGGCCAGCCGGTCAGGTTGGCGTAGACGTTATCGCCTCTGGCGTGCGTCATGACGTCGGCGGCGAAGGTCCCGTTACCGCTGAGGTATATCGGGTCCAGCCAGACGGCGAAGGTCATGGTCGGCATCTCCTCCACGTCGCCGATCTCGGCCTCGATGACGGCCAGGCGCGCGTCCATGGAGTCGATGAGATCCTCGGCCTCTTCCTTGACCCAGCAGATCTCTCCGATCATCATCATGGCCTCATAGACCTCGTCGAAGGTGGTCCCCTTGTCCAGGACTATGACGTTCAGCCCGGCGTTCTCCAGCTGGGTCAGCATGTCCATCTGGGCCTGCACGCCCTTGTCGATGAGTATGAGGTCGCCCTCGGCGGCGATGACCGCCTCGGCGCTGGGAGTGAAGTAGCCGCCCACGGAAGCTAGCGTCCCGTTGGCCTTCCTGGCGTTGACATCCGCAGGCCAGTCACAGTAGTCGGTGACGGCCACCAGGTTCTGCCCTATGCCCATGGCATAGACCATCTCGGTCAATGAGGGGGAGCAGGAAACGATGCGCTCTGGCGCCGCGTTCGTGGTCACGGTCCTTCCGTTGGCGTCGATGACCGATACCGGCCCCTCGCCCTCGCCACCGGAAGGGTTCATACCCAATACCAATATGGTCCCGACGGCAACTAGCGCCACGACCAGTATGATTGCGATTATCGCCTTCTTATCCATGTGGAATCACTTTCTGTTAGTTGGTTAGTTGGATGTATTATCCAACTTGAATTGGATATATCATCCAAGTATAAATCAATTAGCGGTCATTTTTTATCCGTGCCACAACGGTATGGTACAGGGGACGGAGGGGAGGTGCCTACATCAAGTTCATGGACGAGCTAAGGAACGAGCCGATCCTGCTGGCCCACCACCCGCTCTGCGGCCGCTTCGAGGACCATCTGCTCACCATAAGAGGCCGGAAGGTATGCCGGGGTTGTGTCACGGTGTACCCGACCTTCCTGGTGATGCTGGTCCTTCTGCTTCTGGTCCGACCGGAGTTCATTACCGCCTTCGTTGGTTCTTTAATTCTGTTCTCCGCCCAACTATTGCGATTCATCACCTCGGGAAGGGGGAGGTCCATCTTCTTCAATATGGTCCTGGGTTCGAGCCTGGCGATGGCCGCCTATTCGGCCATCGTCTGCCCGCCCGATCTTCGGATCTACGTTTACCCGTTCATAATCACTGTGATCGTCGTCTTCGAGTACCTCAAGGGGAGAAGGATGCTGAAAAAATGCAAGGAATGCCCGGACCGCGCCTTCTACCCAACATGCGCCCGAGGCCGGTGATAACGGACGATGGTAAATATAGGGATACGAATAAATATTTCCCTTGTTGATTTACACCAAAAGGTGGAGAGTCATGTCGAAGGAATTCACTGGCAGCTGGGTGATCCTGATCATCCTGATTATAGTATGCTGGCCTGCGGCGCTGATCTACTTCTTTATGAAGTACGAGGAGCGCCCGCAGTTTGGAACGGGCTATTACGGCAACCCAAGCCAACCATATCAACAGCCGCCCCAGCAGTACCAACAGCCCCCGCAACAGTACCAGCAACCCCAGCAGGGCAACACCTGCCGCAGCTGCGGAGCCGGTTTCGAGCCGGGCGCCATGTATTGCCCGAAGTGCGGAAACCGCCTCTGAAACGAAAAAGTTAATCGACAAGCCTTCGGACCTGCTCAAGGTCCCAGGCCCCTTCCCATTTTTCCAGAACCCCGTCCAGCTCGCGCATCCAACGCTGCCTTATGTCACCGGAACCGGAACCGTTACCAGACGGTCTGGTCAGGTCCAGGGAATCCTCGGCCGGGGCACTGAACCGGACCATCGGCAGGACGCCGAGACAGGGCATCTCCATGCGGGACTCCAGCTCCTCGATCCCCTCCTTCAGTATCGATGCGTCGCCGCGGAAGCGGTTGATCACGAAACCTTTCAGCAGGTCCCGCTCCTCCTCGTCCATGAGAAGATATGTTCCGAAAATTCCGGCGAAAACGCCCCCTTTCTCGATGTCCCCCACGAGAACGACCGGTGATCGAGTGGCCTTGGCCAGCCACATGTTGCTGACGTCCTTGTCCTTGAGGTTCATTTCCACCGGGGATCCCATGCCCTCTATCAGCACCAGCTCCCGGCCCGAAGCGTTATTGTGGAACGCGGTCAGTACCTGCTCCCGGAGCGTCTCGATCACCGCGGGAGTGCTCCCGCCGGGACCTAGGTCCTGCCACGGTTTGCCACGGAGCACTATCTGGCATTGCCCGTTGCCTTTCGGCTTGATCAGGATGGGGTTCATGTCCGCTGACGGCTCCAGCCCGCAGGCCCAGGCTTGGTAAGCTTGGGAGATCGCCATCTCCTTGCCGTCCACGGTCACGAAGGAGTTGAGCGAGACGTTCTGCGCCTTGAAAGGGACCACGTCCGTGCCGCAGGAGGAGAAGTACCGGCAAAGCGCGGCGGTGAGGGTCGTCTTTCCGGCACCGGACGTCACGCCCTGGACCATGAGCCTACGGACCGTCGTCATCACCTCTCAGCAGTTCATCCAGATCAAGATGCTCCTCGACCATCGCCGCCAACCGGTCCAACGAGGAATCGATCTCGGCATCGTGGTCCATACCGTTGTTCTTCACTGCATCGCGGTGCTCGATCATCGAGAGGAAGAAGCCGCGGAACGCCGGCAGGTCGAACGCCCCGTGCAGATACGTCCCCAGGACCTTCCGTTCGCGGTTCCATGAGCCCTCTTCCCGTCCATCCGGCCGCAGACGGAAAAGCGGCTCCTCCCGCCGTTCCGTTCGGCCCATGTGTATCTCGTAACCGCGCACCTCGCCGCCGTCGGCGAGCGATCCCAAGACCTGCACTGTCTTTTTGTCATACGAATCGAAATGAGTGACCGCGTCCAGAAGCCCCAGTCCTTCGATCTCCGATGGACCGCTGCCTTCCAGGCCGTGAACGTCGAATATCTTCCGGCCGAGCATCTGGTAGCCGCCGCATATTCCCAGTACGGGAACCGTCCCAACTTCGGCCCTTATCGCCGCGGCCATGCCGCTCTCGTTGAGCCACAGAAGGTCCTGCACGGTGTTCTTCGTTCCAGGAATGATGATGGCGTCCGCCGATGCCAGTTCCTCAGGCGTTCTTACGTAAATGACCTTGACCCCTTCCTCCAGGGATAACGCGTCAAAGTCGGTGAAATTGGATATCATCGGCAAACGGACCACGGCCACCACGGTCGTTCCGTTACCGTCATCGCGCTGGTCGAGGTCCATGGAATCCTCGACCGGCAGGTACAGGGAGGGAACGTGCGGAAGCACCGCCAGCACCGGCACTCCGGTGATCGTCCTCACCATGTCCAGGGATTCGCCGAGGGAGCCGCCCCCGGGGCACATGTTGTTGATCAGGACGCCTTTGAAGAGCTTGCGTTCCTCCTCGTTCAGCAGCATCAGCGTGCCGACCGCGTAGGCGAAAGCCCCGCCCCAATCGATGTTCACCGACAGAAGACAGTCGGCCCTGGCCAGTTTGGCCACGTACATGTTGGCGACGTCCTTGCCGCGCAGATTGATCTCGGCGGGCGAGCCGGCGCCTTCGATCACCACCACGTCATTGGAACGGATCAACCGCTTCAGATTCCGGGCGATGATGGCCGGGGCCTCGTCGGGAACGAATTGTGAGTAGTATTCCTGCACCGTGCAGTCCTTGTACGGTCGTCCTTCCACGATCACCTGGGACGTCACCCCGCCCTTCGGTTTCAGGAGTATGGGATTGAGTTCGCCACGCGGCCGCGTTCCGGCCGCCCGCGCCTGCAGGTCCTGGATGCGGGCGATCTCTTCCCCGTCAGCGGTGACCATGGAGTTCAGCGACATGTTCTGCGACTTGAACGGGGCGACCTTGAGACCGCGATTGCGGAAAGCTCGGCAGAGAGCGGCCACCAGGAGCGATTTTCCCGCTCCGGAGGTCGCCCCGAGGACCATTATGGTCCTGGCCTTCTTGCGATGCTTCCCTTCCAGCTTCGCCTTTAGGTCCGACCTCGTCCTTTCATCAAGCCCGCGCTCTCCGATATCCGGCATCATCTCGAAGAGCGAGCCGGTGACATCGTCCCGGTGCATCCAGAGGCAGCTCTGGCAAGACCAGACCTGGCCGCCGGTCCGCCTGGACGTGACGTACTCCCCCAGCTCGGGATCCAGACAGGGATACAGGGGGCAGAAGCAGAAGGTGCAGTTCTGTCCGGGATGGTGGCAAGGATAGTGGGCGCACTCGGTGTTGCTGCCGATCATGCCTCTCCTCATCTGGGAGCGGAGATTGCTGGCATGTTTGCCGTAGTTCTCCTCCGAGTCGTCCTGGACCCCCTCGGTTGGATTAATCATCCAATTGGGTCAAGTCCCTGAGGCCATAATATCCTTTCCCCCGTCACCTGCAATGTTTTAAGGACATGTTCGTTTACTGCCATCTGAGAAAGATGGCACCGACGGCGGACTCCTTCCAGACCAAGAGCGTCCTCGAGCTGAAGGACGGACCACTCAGCTACTATTCCCTGAAGAAGCTGGATGCTCGGATCGAAAGATTCCCGTTCTCCATCAAGGTGCTCCTGGAGTCCCTGCTCCGCCAGGAGGATGGCGTGCTGGTGACCAAGGAGGACGTCCAGAAGCTGCTGGCCTGGACCCCCGCCGGCAACGACGAGGTGGACATACCTTTCATTCCCGCCCGAGTCGTGCTGCAGGACTTCACCGGCGTGCCCTGCGTGGTCGATCTGGCCGCCATGCGCGACGCCGTGCGGGAGTTGGGCGGCAACCCATCCCGGATCAACCCCCTGGTCCCGGTGGACCTCACCATCGATCACTCCGTCCAGACGGACTATCACGGCACCTGCTACGCTCAGGACCTCAACGAGAAGAAGGAGATGGAGCGGAACCTGGAACGGTACTCGCTCCTGAAGTGGGCGCAGGGTTCGTTCAATAACTTCCGCGTCGTACCGCCTGGAAACGGCATCATCCACCAAGTTAACCTGGAATGCCTGGCGACGGTCGTCGCCACCCGGGACGGTGTTGCTTTCCCGGACTCCGTGTTCGGGACGGACTCGCACACCACCCAGATCAATGGACTGGGAGTCCTGGGCTGGGGCGTGGGCGGCATCGAGGCGGAGGCGGTCATGCTCGGCCAGCCTTATTACATGCCGTTGCCGCAGGTGGTGGGGTTCAAGATCACCGGCAAACTGAAGGCGGGCGTCACGGCCACCGATATGGTGCTGACGGCGGTGGAGATGCTCCGAAAGAAGGGCGTGGTCGGAAAGTTCGTAGAGTTCTACGGTCCGGGAATAAAGAACCTCTCACTTCCGGACAGAGCCACGTTGGCCAACATGGCCCCGGAGTACGGGGCGACCATGGGCTTCTTCCCGGTGGATGATGTCACGATCTCATACCTGAAGATGACCGGACGCGAGAAGCTGTGCGACCTGGTCGAGAAGTATGCCAAGGAGCAGGGGCTGTTCTACGAGGACCAGGACCCGGATTACAGCGACCGCTTAGAGCTTGACCTGAAGAAGGTGAAGCCCTCGTTGGCCGGGCCGAAGCGCCCGCAGGACCGCATAGAACTTTCGCAAATGAAGTACGAGTTCGGCAAGATGATGGAGAAGCAGGGCGGAAAGAAAGCCGGCCAACTGATGAAGGACGGCGACGTGCTGATCGCCTCCATCACCTCCTGCACCAACACTTCCAATCCCTCGGTCATGATGGCCGCCGGCCTTCTGGCCAAGAAGGCCGTGGAGAGGGGATTGCGGCCGAACCCCAACGTCAAGACGTCCTTGGCGCCAGGAAGCCGGGCCGTGACGACGTACCTGGAGAAGGCCGGCCTCCTGTCGTATCTGGAAGCGCTCGGGTTCCACGTCGTCGGCTATGGTTGCCTCACGTGCATAGGCAACAGCGGTCCGGCCCGGGAGGACCTGGCTGACGACATAATCAAGAACGATCTCACCGTGGCTGCCGTTCTTTCCGGCAACCGCAACTTCGAGGGACGCATCTCGCCGTACGTCAAGGCGAACTATCTGGCGTCGCCTCCGCTCGTCGTCGCTTACGCCATAGCCGGAACGGTGGACCTGGACCTGGACAACGAGCCGCTTGGTACGGACCCGAACGGTCAGCCGGTGTACCTTAAGGACCTCTGGCCGACGGCCAAGGAGCTCAAGGCCGCGCTGCGCAAAGTAACCCCGGCCATGTACCGGAAAGCCTATTCCACCGTCTTCCAGGGCAGCTCGCTGTGGGATTCCGTTCCCGCCCCCAAGGGCGAGACGTTCGTCTGGGACCCCAGCTCCACGTACATCCGCAAGGCGCCGTTCTTTGAGGGCATGAGCAAG
>JBFYNB010000009.1:0-35055 GCA_041304605.1 Methanomassiliicoccales archaeon | reverse complement strand
TATCCAAGTCTTCCATAGGACGTCTATAGAGCAGACGAACCGATACCAGGATAAGAACGACCGCAGTAGCGGTCATAATGGCCACAACGGGTGTACCGATCACGCCCATAAGCTCGACCGGGAACATCAGGGGCACTAGAAGCACTATCGCCAGGACCATGCATTCAACCCCTGCCATGAAGCGGATGGCGGTACGGATGCCCATGATGAACGCATTATCGCTTCGAGGCTTAAAACAGGTGGTCACGTTCATAGATCCCCTGACGCACTGGTGACAGTGATAAATGATCGTTGTCGATTGCAGCGCATACCGATAAGCCACCGTTCGTTCGTGATACCCTAAAAAACCAATATACCGATTGCATATGGGTGGAACATGGCAGCAATGACCTTCGCCGAGAAGGTGCTATCGAAGGCCAGCGGAAAAGAAGCTCGTCCAGGCGACATCGTGTCGGCCAAGATCGATCTGGCCATGTCGCACGAGAACGCCGCCCTGGTGTTGCGCTCCTTTAAGGAGATAGGGGCCAAGGAGGTCTGGGACCCCGAGAAGATAGTTCTCCTCTTCGACCACCGCGTTCCCGCGAACACTACAAAGGCCGCTGAGGGCCACCAGTCGGTGCGCAACTTCGTCAAGGCGGAAATGCTGCCGAACTTCTACGATCTGCGCGAAGGCATTTGCCATCAGGTGCTGCCTGAGAAGGGGCACGTCCTACCTGGCATGCTGATCGTCGGTACGGACTCGCACACCACGACCTACGGGGCTCTGGGCGCGTTCTCCACCGGCATCGGCGCGACCGAGATGGCCGCGGTTTGGGCCACCGGCGAGCTTTGGATGAAGGTGCCGCAGACGTTCCGCTTCAATCTCAACGGAAAGCTGGACGATCCGGTCACCGCTAAGGATGTCATACTCCATCTCATCGGAGAGATGGGGGCGGACGGCTGCGATTACCGCTGCACGGAGTTCGTCGGTCCCATCGTGGATTCCATGTCCGTGTCCGGTCGCATGACCATGTGCAACATGAGCATGGAGATGGGGGCCAAGGCAGGCGTAACGTTCCCGGACGAGAAGACCAGGGATTACCTGAAGGGGCGAACGTCCAAAGAATGGGCTCCTGTGACCTCTGACAAGGACGCTGATGTCGAGAAGGTGTTCGACATGGACCTCACCGGCCTCTCGCCGCAGGTGGCCTATCCGCATTCGGTCGATAACGTGAAACCAGTGGAGGAGATGACCGGCATACCGGTCGATCAGGCGGTGATCGGCTCCTGCACCAACGGACGGGCGGAGGACCTGCTGGCTGCCGAACGAATATTGCACGGTCGCCACATACCGGACAGCGTGCGCCTGATCGTCGTTCCCGCTTCTCGCGAGGTGTACCTGTGGGCGGCGGACAGCGGGATACTCGCTTCCCTCGTAAGGTCCGGAGCCATAGTCACCAATCCTGGCTGCGGTCCCTGCCTAGGGGCGCATCAGGGTCTTCTTGCCCCCGGGGAGAGGTGCATCGCCACCACCAACCGCAACTTCCGCGGACGCATGGGTTCCCCGGAATCCGAGGTCTATCTCGCCTCTCCGGCCACCGTGGCCGCTTCAGCCCTCAAGGGGCAGATCGCCGATCCCCGGGAGGTGAGGGCGTGAAGGGCAAGGTCTGGAAGTACGGCGATCACGTCAACACCGATGTGATCATTCCCGGACGGTATTTGGACGATTACGACTTCAAGAACATGGCCAAGCACGCCATGGAGGACCTGGACCCTAAGTTCGCCAAGGACGTTACTTACGGGGACATAATCGTCGCCGGTCGCAACTTCGGCTGCGGCTCCAGCCGCGAACAGGCGCCCTTGGCCCTCAAGCACGCCGGCGTGGGTGCGGTCGTTGCCATCAGCTTCGCCCGCATCTTCTACAGGAACGCCATCAACATCGGATTGCCGGTCATAGAGTTCGATGCCACCGGGATGTTCGAGAAGGGGGAAGTGGCGCTGATCAACATGGAGAAAGGGGTCATCATCAACGAGAGCAGCGGTCGCACCAGCAGGTTCGAGCCGCTTCCTGCCTTCCTGTTGGAGATATTGAAGGAGGGCGGCCTGGTCCCCCACTCCGCCAAGAGGTTCCGCTAGGGCAAGGTATATTAAGGGGCAACGTTTGGGTGGGGACAAGGACGTTCCAGAAACTCCCCCCAAATCCCTGAAAAAGGATATCTGGCATGCTCCGCGCAGGTCGTGAAAAAATTTATAAGCCCCTCGCTAATATGGGGACACTCCCCCTGGTGGTGAATTCATGAAGTATACTAGATTTGAAAAGGCGCGCATAATCGGAGCCAGGGCACTGCAGATATCCCTAGGCGCGCCTGTGCTTCTCGAGATCCCCGAAGGGATGATAGATCCGATCACCATCTCTCAGTTGGAGTACGACAAGGGAGTAATCCCGATAACTGTAAAACGCGACATATGAGGTTATTGAAATGAGCGACGAGTCCAAGACCGAGCTTCTCGTACCGGAGGACGTTTACCTTACCTCTGGTGTTCACATTGGCACCCAGCAGAAGAGTGCTGACATGAAGGATTTCATCTTCAAGGTCAGGACCGACGGCCTGTACGTCATGGACGTCAAGCAGACCGACGTCCGCATAAGGGCTGCTGCCAAGTTCCTATCCCGATTCAAGACCGACCGTATACTGGTCGTGTCCGCCAGGCAGTACGGACAGAAGCCGGTCCGGATCATGTCCAAGGCCATCGGGGCCATGTACTTCGAGGAAAGGCTCATACCCGGCTCCTTGACCAACCCGGTCCTCAGCCGCTTCATCGAGCCCGATGTGATCATCGTCACCGACCCCGCCGCCGACCAGCAGGCCGTGGCGGAAGCGTTGAACGTGGGCATACCGATCGTGGCCCTCTGCGACGCTAACAACGAGACGAGGAACGTTGACCTGGTCATCCCGACCAACAACAAGGGTCGCCGCTCCTTGGCCTGTGTCTACTGGCTGCTTACCCGCGAGATCCTGAAGGAGCAGGGCAAGCTACTTAGGGACGAGGACTTCAAGCTGGGCATCGACGACTTCGAAGCCAGCCTTTAAACCCCAACCCTTTTAACTCCCTTTCTCTTATTTTCATACATGGTCCGTCGGGCGGCCGTCGCCGGTCAGTTCTATTCATCGTCCAAGAGCGCCTTGATCAAGGAGCTGGAGCGCTGCTTCCTATCGCCCCTGGGGCCTGGAAAACTACCTGAGGTGGTGAAAGAGGGACCGAGGAGGATCGTTGGAGCGGTCGTTCCGCATGCCGGTCTGGTGTTCTCCGGGCCGGTGGCAGCGCATGTGTACGCGGAGATGGCCGCCGACGGGATGCCGGAAACGGTGGTCATAATCGGCCCGAACCACACCGGCTACGGGAAAGCGGTCTCGGCTAGCAGTGAGGACTTCGAGACGCCCCTGGGGGTCGTGAGGTCGGACCGGGACATCGTTTCGCACCTGAAAGGGGTGGTGGAGATAGACCGGGCCGCCCATCTATACGAGCACAGCCTGGAGGTGCAGCTTCCCTTCCTGCAGTATCTGGACCCGGAAGTGAAGGTCGTTCCGATCGTCATGGGGCGTCAGGACATCGTGATGGCCAGGGAGGCCGCCAAGGTGATAAGGGAGGCCTGCGCCGGGAAGGACGTCGTGATACTGGCATCCTCCGATTTCTCGCATTACCTACCGGCCGAGGCGGCCAGAGAGAAGGACGAGATGGTCCTGGAGAGGATACTGCGTTTGGACGCGGAGGGCGTGGTGGACGTGGTCGAGAAGAACGACATAAGCATGTGCGGCTACGGTCCGGTGGCCACCATGATAATGGCCAGCGGAGGAAACAAGGCCAGGCTCCTTCACTACGGCAATTCTGGTGACGTTAGGCCCATGGGGGACGTGGTCGGTTACGCCGCGGCTGTCGTAGAGAGATGACCGTACCTTCGATGTTATAAATATATACGAAACGGCATATACACACGAGCCCCCAGAGGGGCTTGTCAAAGGGAGAGATTCACATGGACGGAACAAAGACGTGTCCCTACTGCGGGAAGTTGGCCAATGCCGACGCCCAGTTCTGTCAGGGCTGCGGAAGGAGCATCAGCTCCCCGCCCCAGTACTCTGAGCAGCCGCCTCAGCAGTACCAGCAGCAGCCTCAGAACTATCAGCAGCCACCTCAACAGTACAACCAGCCCCCTCAGCAGGGTGGTTGGCAGCAGCCTGCCCCCGCCTACGGTGCGCCGGCCTACGGAGCGCCCGCACAGCCCTACGGCCAATCGTACGGCGGAGCCAAAGGGCAGATCGCCGGAGCGATACAGAACCGCGGAATGACCGACGACATAATGAGCGGCATCTGGATCCTGTGGCCGATCTTGGCTATCATCTTGGGCGTGGTCATAATGATCGCGCTCGCCATACTGGTGGGCTGGACAGGCATCATCATCGGAGTGGTCATCACCCTGGTGCTGTACTGCATCCTGAACTACAAGTTGCTGAAGCGGATGGACGAGCACCGCAAGCGTGAGATGGCATTGCGCATGGCCATAATATCGTACCTCAAAGAGAAGGGAGCCGAGACCCAGAGGGCCCAGCTCATCGCGAACGAGGTCTCCGCTCTGGAAAGCATAAACCAGGAGGCGATGTACAAGGAGAAGGAAAGGACCCCGGTCCTGTGGACCATCCTTGGCCTGCTGCCCATAATTAACCTGATAGTCATGTACTTCCTGGCCGAGTTCCCGTTCGACCACGACAAGCGGTGGCACGCCTTCACCCAGTACACCCAGGCCGCCTGCCAGAAACTGGGGATCAACATCATGACCCCCTCCTGGAGCACACCATAGTGGTCTTCATCTGGTACTATTTCATCATCAAGGACCTCAACGAGCACTTCCAGGCGCAGTGGCAGTTCGAGGACCAGCTGATGGCGCAGCTCAGGTAAATACTTCAACAACCTCTTCTGTGCCATTGGCACCGAAGAGGGCCTTCTTTTTATATTTCCGCCGTTGGGTTTCCTTCGGTCTTTTAATCATTGATTTTAATAATACATGCCAAATTGATAAATATGATATTGGTGAATATTTATTCCAAACAATTTAGGGGGAAGGAAATGGGAAATAAAAAATTCACAGGAAGCTGGATCATATTCGTGATCCTGCTCATAGTGTGTTGGCCTGGGGCATTGGTCTACTTCTTCATAAAGTGGAAGGACCAGGCGGCTCCTTGAACATCGGCTGATTTCGTCTCGGGCGGGGAAGGCAGCGAGCGTCTAAGAACCCTTAGACGTTCCGAAAGGAGACACAGCGGGAGCTAGGTCGTCAATAGCAGCCAATATGTTTTTGAATCCGATAGAGTTCGATGGTCTCCAGATATTTGAAAAGAAAAAAGAAAGAAGAGGTTTCCTAGATCTTGCGCATCCGGCCTAGTACTGGCTCGTACACGAACCCCTTGTCCAGGAGCGAGTTGGCAATGGCGTCCATCTCGTCGCGTTCGATGCCCTGGGACTTGGCCTTCTGCACCACCTCGTCCCAGGCCGCGCCCTTCCCGGAGTCGAGGCTCTCGATCATGGAGAGCACGAGCGCTTCCTTGTCCACATCGTCCTGCTCCTCCTCGATGTCGATCTCCTCGGGAGCGGTCGACTCGTGAGGCACGTCCGGCCCGGTCTGGTACTCTGGCAGCAGGAACTTCAACGCGTCGGACACCATGCCCTTGTAGCGGGAGATGTCCTCCGGGCGATAGTGCGCCAGGCTGTGCACGGTGCCTTCTGCCAAAGGCCGGGAGAAACCGATCTGCATAAGCTTCTCGACCGTCGGTTCGACCAGCTTCATGGCCTCCTCCATGGCCGATATGCGGTCCATGGTGGCCTTGCAGGTCTCGAGCACCCAACCGTCACGTACGGGCGCTTCCACCTTCCCTACCCTTTCCGGACGGATCGAAACGTACATCTTGCCCTCCTCCGGCGAGTACGTGCGGAACTTACCGACCACTGCCACGAAGCAGGGCGGCTGCAGCTTGGCCAAGGCCATGGCCGCTTCCGGCTGGTATTGCCCGGCGGTCATGTAGAACGTTCCCGTGGGGTCGGTGATCTTGGCCCGCCACACCGGCTCGTTCTCGTTGCCCACGTTATCGTTGTCCGTGAGGACGCCGACAACGAAGATGCGGTTGATCTTCGCTCCCAGTGGGGATATGAGATAGGAAGGGGTCTTCTCGCCCTCTCCCTTCATCTCCAGGCTGGATGAGTTGAACTCCGCCGCGAACACCCTCCAGGCGACCTCCCTGGACATCATTGGAATCCCTCCATATCGGCAAGGAGCTTGGCGCCCTCCTCCCTCACTTCGATCTCCAGGAACCTGGCGTCACGAGCGATGAGCATCGGTCCGAAATCGTCCGAGCGGACCATCCCCCGAACCTCCAGGGTCCTGGCGAACAGCTTCTCCTCGGCCATCTCCTTGATGGCATCCGGGTTGCGCTCGTCGGTGGTGATCTTGACCGCCTCCTCAATGCTGATGTTCAAGAGCTGCTCGGTGAGCTCCTTTCCGAATATGATGCTCATGGACGAGGTCCCATCGTCCAGTATGGCCTTGATCCTCAGGTCGTCGGTCCCCTTGACCTTGCCGTGCACGCGGCAGGTGCTCTTCTGCAGCACCCGGCGGCAATCGGGGCAGCGCATGACCAGGCCGCTTCCCTCGCGCACGTCGACCATGGTTCCGCGGACCACCACGTCCATGGCCCCTCCGGACAGCTCCACGTCCTCCAGGGTCCTGACCTTGGGGACGCTGCCGGTCATATCGCCGAGCGTGCCTTTCGCAAGCACCTGTATCTCCGCCTTGTCGCCGAGGTTCAGCTTGGGCATACCCTTCCAGCTCTTGACGTAGGCCCCGACTATGCGCACCTCGTCTCCGTCCTTAAGCTCGGCGTCCTTCCAAACGGTGAGCTCCGCGCTCCCCGTGTCGTCGCTCAACACTCCCGTGACAATGGTCTTCTTCTCCCCGGAGGCGGTGATCTCCCGCTTCTCGGGCTTGCTGACCTTGCCGGAGATGACCACGTAGTTCATACCGTCGGCCAGGTCGGCGACCTTGACCTCGGCGGAACCGCCTCCGGACGGCATGTCCGCGACATCCAGGATCTCCTCGGACTCCTCGACCGAGGCCCTGTTCCCCAGGTTCAGCTGCGGGACCCCCTTGTACTCCTTGGTGTAGGCGTTCCGGATTAGAACGGTGGAGCCCTGCTTCAGTTGCACGCTCTCCGTCTCCCAGATTGTGTACGGGACCCGTCCGGACTCGTCGGCCATGTACCCGTAGACGATGCTCTTGTGCGCCCCGCCCACCTCTATGGTCTTGGGGTTCACGGTGAGAACCTTCACCAGGAGGTCCACCGACTGCTCGTTTCCGGTCAGCTCGGCCACGCTCTTTCGCCCCGATCCATCGCCGACCGAGTCAGGGTTACCACCCATCTTCTTCAGAATGTCCCTCTTGGCCCATTCCAATGAGACCCTGTATAGGTTGACGTATTTCTCCAGCTCTTCCGTTATCTTGCTCTTGTCCGCTTTTTCCCCGAGCACCCTGGCAATTTCATCCACGTGGGGTGCGAGTTCTTCTCTGTCCATTTCAATGCCTCCGTTCCTTAGCTAATAAGGCAGCCCATTATGCCCGTTACGTTTAATAGCATTATTCACCGAGGATTGAAAATGAAAGACCAGATGGTAAAGAACCACGGGTGCCAGTAAAAAAGGAATGATGCCGGGAGCCGTTGAAAATGGCTCACTCGGTGAAGGTCTCGCCGCGCTCGTACTTCTCCTTGAGATGGGAGATGAGTATGTCGCGGTTGTTGCGGAGATGAGATTCGTACCAGGCAAGCACGACATCGGCTAGCTTCTCATGGAAGCGGTCCATGTCGAACTTGGAGAGCGGAGAGTCAAAGACCACGAACTGCCCGAAGATCCGTTTCCATCCGGCGTACTTGTAGTAATGCTCCCCCTCGCAATAATCGAAGACCATGCGCATGTAGGGGGTGGAGTCCACGGCGTAATACATGACCTTCAGGGAATCGCCCATGCGCCCCTGGGTCTGGGTGCGGTCCACGAGCTGCACGCGGTTGACCGCCTCGAAGTCGTACTCGTTCTTGAACTTCCACTTGAGCGGGAACTCCTCGAACTGGGCGAACTCGCTGTACGTAGGTTCCATGTTCAATTGCACGTTGATGCGGGAGAACCGGTTCAGGACATTCCAGAAATCACCGATGATGGCGCGGTTGATCGTGGTCTTCTGGAAATTTATCTCTTCCTTGTCCTTGGAGATGGCATCGGTTCGGGCCGAAAGCTCGGCGTCCAACTTGGCGAACCAATCTTCGTCCTTTGCCTTACCAACCTTCTTTTCTGGAACCATCGGAGTCTCCTCTGGCATAATCTCCATACAACCATAAAAAGATATCTCATTCCAATAATAACCCAGCATCGGAACTGGTGGTCAAAAGCTTCAAGATAAGCTTTTCTAATCGAAGGGCATAATCCGGCCGATGGACATAGTCGGGGGTCTGACATCGTTCCTTGAGCAGGTTCAGGGCGACCCCTTGGTCTATTCCGTGATCTTCTTCTTCTACATCATCGCCGCGACGCTGTTCCTGCCCGTGCCGGTGGAGCTGATGCTCTTCCTGAGCCCGGCCACCCCCTTCCTGCTAAAGGCCATCCTCCTGGGTGTCGGAAAGGCGGTCGGGAGCATAATCGTCTTCTACATCGGGATGAACGTGGAAAAGCCCATCAACACCCTGACCAGGAAATGGGGCTTCTTCCGCATGTTGGTCAACTTCAGCAAGTGGCTGGTGGAAAAGCTCGGATATTTCGGCCTTTATCTCATTCTCAGCATCCCGATAATGGTGGACACCGTTCCCGTGTACCTGTTCTCCATCTTCCGTAGGGACCGCTGCGACCGCGACCTGCGCCTCTTCGCCCTGACCAATCTGGCCGCAGGCGTGACCAGGGCTGGGATAGTGTACTTGGCGGTGACCGAACTGGGCATGGGCTATCTGTTTGGCCTTTAGAAAGGTTTATATCTCTCAAGAAAATTTTGAGGTAATGGTCCCGAAGAACAAGATACTCAAGATCCTCGACGAGTACGACAAGAACAAGCTCACCGTGGCCACACTCTGTTCTCATTCCTCGTTGCAGATCTTCAACGGGGCCAAGAAGGAGGGCTTCCGCACTCTCGGTCTGACGGTCAAGGACAATTTCCGTTACTATGATGCGTTCCCTCTCGGCCGGCCGGACGAGTTCATGAAGCTGGACAGCTACGCCGACCTCCTGGACAACGTCGACGAGCTACTGGCTCGCAACATCATCGTGATCCCGCACGGTTCCTTCGTCGAATACATGGGCACCGACAAGTTCGAGAAGATGCCCGTGCCCACCTTCGGCAATCGTAATGTGCTCAGATGGGAATCCCACCGGGATAAGATGAGGGAATGGCTGGAGACGGCTGGAATAGCTATGCCCACGGTCATCGATGACCCCAAGACCATCGACCGGCCAGTGCTCGTAAAGTATAACGGGGCCAAGGGCGGCCGCGGTTTCTTCATCGCCAAGGACTACCCGGAGTTCAAGATGGGACTGGACATGGAGCAGGAATATACCATCCAAGAGTATATCCTGGGCACCAGGTACTACCTGCACTACTTCTACTCCCCGATAAAGAAGGACGGGTTCCGGGTGGGCGACGGCTCCCTGGAGCTCATGTCCATGGACCGCCGCGACGAGAGCAACATCGACGAACTGTACAAGCTCGGGGCGTCCGAGGAGCTCAAGAAGCTCGGGCTGTTCCCGTCGTTCGTGGTCACCGGCAACGTTCCAGTGGTCATTCGGGAGAGCCTCCTGCCCAAGGTGTTCGACATGGGCGAGCAGGTGGTCAAGCGCTCCTACGAACTGTTCGGCGGCATGATCGGGCCGTTCTGTCTGGAAGGAATAGTCACGGACAAGCTGGAGTTCAAGGTGTTCGAGATATCCTCCAGGATAGTGGCCGGTTCCAACCCGTTCATCTCCGGCTCGCCCTACTCCGACCTTACCGAAGAGAACATGAGCACCGGTCGCCGCATCTCCCGGGAGATCAAGAACGCGGTGCTGACCGACAGCATGGACAAGGTCATATCTTAAAAACAGTAAGAGCGGCCGGGGGATCACCCCGGCCAATAATTTTTATTAAGGTTTACCAGCCGCGTTCCTGCATGCGCTGTTCCTTGGCCAGGGTGGAGATCTCGATGCCGTGCATGGCATCCCCAAGTCCCCTGGACACCTCGGCGATGACCTTAGGGTCGTCGAAGTGGGTCACAGCCTCGACTATGGCCTTGGCGCGTACCTCTGGGTCGGTGCTCTTGAATATGCCCGAACCAACGAACACGCCGTCAGAACCGAGCTGCATCATGAGCGCCGCGTCGGCCGGGGTAGCGATGCCACCAGCGGCGAAGTTGATGACCGGCAGGCGCTGCATCCCGGCGACCTCCTTGACCAGATAGAAGGGTGCCTCGATCTGCCTAGCTATTACGGCCAGTTCGGCATCGTCCTTGCCCTTCAGCTCGCGTACCTTGCCCATGATGATCCTCTGATGGCGAACGGCCTCGATGATGTTGCCCGTTCCGGGTTCCCCCTTGGTCCGGACCATGGCCGCTCCCTCGTCGATGCGCCTGAGCGCCTCTCCCAGGTCCTTCGCCCCACACACGAACGGCACGGTGAATCCCTTCTTGACCACATGCATGAACGGATCGGCCGGTGTGAGGACCTCGGACTCATCGATCATGTCGACTCCCAGGGACTCCAGCACCTGCGCCTCCACAAAATGCCCGATGCGGCACTTGGCCATCACCGGAATGGTGACCGCGTCCATTATCTCCAGCACCTTGACCGGGTCGGCCATCCTGGCCACTCCGCCCTGGGCCCGTATGTCCGCCGGGACCCTCTCCAGGGCCATGACGGCAACCGCGCCAGCTTCCTCGGCGATCCTGGCCTGCTCGGCGTTGGTGACGTCCATGACCACTCCGCCCTGCTGCATCTTGGCGAACCCGCGCTTCACCAGCTCGGTGCCGTGGCGCAGTCCGGATAGGTCCAAATTAAATGACATTTAGCTCACCAAATCGGCTTACCTGCAGGGGTTTATTTATCACTTTTCCCGAGCCGCCCCAGTTAAGTTGGCAAACGGTTCTCAGAAAAGCATATAGACATTGCGCTCGTTCAACGGCTCGATGTTCGCGAAAAGGATGGAGAACGTCCTCGAGTCTGGCACGGTCAAGATAGCTAACCTGGTCAGCAAATTGAAGGAGGAAGGGGCGGACATCATATCGTTCTCCATGGGGGAACCGGACTTCCACACCCCGGACAACATAAAAGAGGCCTGCGTACGCTCACTGGCTAACGATTTCACCTACTACACCCCCTCGGCGGGGATCCCCGAACTGAGGAAGGCCATAGCCGAAAGGTGCCGCAGTCTCAACAGGATACCATGCGAGGCGTCCAACGTTCTGGTCACCCCGACCAAGCAGGCCATATTCATGACCATGTTGGCCATGGTCGACGACGGGGACGAGGTCATAGTCCCGGACATCGCCTGGGGCACGTTCGAGGCCTGCGCCCATCTGGCCGGCGGCAAGGTGCGCCACGCCAAGCTCTCCGCCGAAAAGAACTTCCGCTTGACACCGGAAGCGGTGGCGGAAAGGATCACCAAGCGCACCAAGTTGCTTGTCCTCAACTCACCATCCAACCCCTGCGGGGCGGTCCTGACCAAGGACGACGTGAAGGGCATCGCCGATCTGGCCAAGGACCACAACCTATACGTCCTGGCGGACGAGATCTATAACCAGCTGGTGTTCGAAGGCGAGCACACCTCCATATCCTCGCTGGACGGAATGTTCGAGCGTACCATCACCGTGGACGGTTTCTCGAAGACCTACGCCATGACCGGCTGGAGGGCTGGCTGGGCCGTCGCCCCGAAGAACATATTCAAGGAGCTGAACAAGCTCCAGACGCAATCCATCACCTGCGTCACCTCCTTCGTTCAGCAGGCCTGTCTGGAAGCCCTGCAGGGACCGCAGGATTCAGTGGCGCTCATGAAGAAGGAGTTCAAGGCCAGGCGGGATCTCGTCCACTCGCTCATGAAGGACATTCCCAGCCTGAACTGCCCGATGCCCAGCGGTGCCTTCTACATGATGCCTTCGTACGATTTCGACATGAGCTCGGAGGACATGGCCGCCTATCTTCTGAAGGAGGCTCACGTCGCCGTCACGCCCGGATCGGCCTTCGGGCCGGCCGGCGAGGGTCGCTTCCGTCTCTCCTACGCAGCCAGCCGCGAGAACATCAAGGAAGGCATGTCCCGGGTAAAGGATGCCCTGGCAAGATTGTGATCATTCCGGCGGCAGAAGGTTCGGTATGCCGTCCTCGATGACGTAGACGGCCTTGCATCCGTGGCACACTAGTTTCCCTTCCACGACCTCCTCAGCGTCCTCTCTTTCCACCTGCAGTTCCAGGGGATGGTGCTTGCAGGCCGGGCAGGCCAGGATATCGACGAGGTCCTTCTTCATCATCCGTTCAAGGGCGAGCGCGGATATCAACCTTTCACCGTGTCTGGTCGCTAACTATTTATTTGGTCCTCCACATCGAGCGGCCCGGAGAGATTCACATGCGCCGAATTGACCTCAGGAGCGACACGTTCACCCTGCCTTCCAAGGAGATGCTGGACAGCATACCGTCCGCCGATCTGGGCGACGACGTGGAGGGAGAGGACCCCACAGTGAACCAGCTGCAGGACCTGGCCGCGAGCATGTTCGGCACCGAGGCCGCGCTGCTGGTCGCGAGCGGCACCATGGGCAACCTGGTGTCCTTGATGGCCCACTGCCGCCGGGGGGACGAGGTCATCCTGGAGTCAGAGGCGCACATCTACTATTACGAGCTGGGCGGCATGTCGGCCATCGTTGGTGCCATGCCCTACCTGGTCAAGGGGCAGCGAGGCAAGTTCACCGCCGAGCAGCTGGAGGCGGCGATACGGCATCCGGACCTGCACTATCCCAACACCCGCCTGGTGTGCATCGAGAACACCCACAACCGCGGGGGCGGCATCGTCTGGACCCCTAGGGAGGTGGAGGCGGTGGCCAAGGTCGCTCACGATCACGGGCTCAAGGTCCATTGCGATGGCGCCAGGATATTCAACGCCGCCGTGGCCTTGGATGTTGACGTCAAGGAGTACATGAGGCACCTGGACAGCCTGAGCTTCTGCCTGTCCAAGGGGCTGGCCTGCCCGATCGGCTCCGTGGTGGTCGGGAACAAAGAGTTCATCGAGGAGGTCCGCCGCAACCGCAAGATGGTCGGCGGTGGAATGCGCCAGGCCGGTATAATCGCCGCCCCGGGCATAGTCGGCCTGCAGAAGATGGTGGGGCGGTTGAAGGAAGATCATCGCAACGCCCGCCGCATAGCCGAAGGGCTGAACGAGATACCCGGCATCAAGGTGGACATGGAGGCGGTGCAGACGAACATCGTTCTGGCCGACATAACCGGCACCGGCTGGGACGTGGACTATTTTGTCAACAGGGCCTGCAAGATCGGCGTCCAGGTCTTTGAGTTCGGGGCGACCAAGGCCCGTTTCGTGACGCATTACGGCATCGACGAGCAGGACGTGGATGACGCTTTGGCCCGTCTGCGCCGGCTGTTGGAACGCTAGCCCATGGAAACCTATTTCATCTGCGGTTTTCTACCCTCTCAGGCCGCGGTTACAAGGACCGCAAGGTCTGTCGGTGCAGCGGCAGAGAAACCATATCGAGCGATGCGCATTCACAACGAGGGATCAATTTGAGCAGAAGGCTTTTCACGGTAGGTCCGGTGGAGGTGTTCCCGGACACGCTTAATTCCATGAACAAGGGAATGATGGTCCACCGGGGCAAGGACTACCAGGACCTGCAGCACGGTGTCGTCGAGAAGATACGCAAGGTGCTGGACATAGACAGCGAGGTCTATCTCGCGCCCGCTTCCGCGTCCGGGTTCCTGGAGGGCTGCGTGCGCAGCGCCGTGGACGTTAAATTGGCGGGTCTTTCGAACGGCTCCTTCGGCGACCGCTGGCAGCTAATAGGCCAGGAGAACGGCAAGCAGGTGCAGAAGATCAACGGGGAATGGGGCAAGGCGCTCCGCGCTTCTCACCTGGCCGGAAAGCTGGAGAAGGACGTGGAGGCCGTCACGTTCGTGTCCAACGAATCTTCCACCGGCGTGCTGAACCCGGTCGAGGAGATCGTCGATGAGATACGGAAGCAGAGCGGGGCCCTGATCATGGTCGACGGCGTCACGTCCGTGGGCGCGGTGGACCTGAAGCTTCGCAAGCTGGACCTGGACGCCCTGGTCTTCGGAAGCCAGAAGGCGTTGGCTTTGCCTCCGGGACTGGCCGTGGTGTGCGTTTCCCAGCGTCTCATGGAGAAGGCGGCCAAGGTCAAGAACCGCGGCTACTACCTGGACCTGGTCCAGTACAAGAAGCTGGCCGACAAGGACCTTCCGCTCACGACACCGCCGGTGTCTTTGATGTATGGCTTGGACTACCAGCTGGACAAGATCCTGAAGGAGGGCGTGCCGCAGCGTTACGAACGCCACCAGCGCATGGCCGACATGGTCCGGAGCTGGGCGATGAAGCGCCTCGGCCTCTACGCCGAGGAAGGTTTCCGTTCCAACACCATCAGCGTGATCAAGCTCAACGGCATGGACTTCAAGGACTTCGACAAGCGGTTGAGGCAAAAGGGATTTGAGGTCTCGCCTGGATATGGTAACGTAAAGGACGAGACGTTCCGGATCGGCCACATGGGCGATCTGACGGAGAAGGACATCCAGGACCTCCTGGACGTCATGGACGAAACGATGGAGGAGATGAAATGAAGCTTTTGGTAACGGACGAACTGTCCCAGGAAGGCCTGGAGATGCTGACCAAGGACTCCGGGGTCCAGGTCGACGTGAAGCCGAAGCTCCCGCATGAGGAGCTGCTCAAGATCATCGGTGAGTATGACGGACTGATCGTCCGCAGCGGCACCAAGGTCACCGCGGAGGTCATCGAGGCCGGAAAAAAATTGCGCGTGGTAGGCAGGGCCGGCGTGGGCGTTGATAACGTTGACGTCGACGCCGCCACTCGCCGCGGCGTGCTGGTCATGAACACTCCCGCCGCCAATATAATCTCCGCCGCAGAGCACACCATGGCCATGATGTTGACCTTGGCCAGGAACATCCCCCGCGCCGATGCTTCCGTTAAAGCAGGCAAGTGGGAGAGGAGCAAGTTCACTGGCGTGGAGCTGATGGGCAAGACCCTCGGCATCGTCGGCATAGGCCGCGTCGGCGGCGAGGTGGCCAAGAGGGCCAAGTCCTTCCAGATGAAGCTGGTCGGCTATGATCCGTACATCTCTCAGGAACTGGCCGTGAAGCTGGGCGTGCGAATACTGCCCTTGGACAAGGTCCTGGAGGAAGCTGATTTCATAACCATCCATACTCCTCTGACCCCGACCACCCATCACCTGCTGGGCAAGGCGCAGCTGGCCATGCTGAAGCCCTCCGCCCTCATCGTCAACTGCGCCCGCGGCGGCATCATAGATGAGGACGCCCTGTACGAGGCGCTGAAGGAGAGGACCATCGCCGGGGCCGCCCTGGACGTGTTCGAGGACGAGCCGCCCAAGGGCTCCAAGCTGCTCACCCTGGACAACCTGGTGGCCACGCCTCACTTGGGCGCTTCCACGAAGGAGGCCCAGGAGAAGGTGTCCATAGAGATGGCCGAGCACGTCAAGATGTTCCTGGTGGACAACAAGATCACCAACGCCGTGAACGTGCCGATCAGCCGTGTGGATCCGAAAGTAGCGCCGTTCATCGGCCTGGCCGAGAGGCTGGGCGCCTTCTGCGTTCAATTATCTGATGGGCCGGTGAAAAAGATCGAGGTGGAGTGCCACGGCGAGATCGCCAACCTGGACACCCGCATGGTCACCATATCGGCCATCGTCGGGGTTCTTTCCATAATGGTCGGGCAGAACACCAACATCATCAACGCCAGCAGCATCGCCCGGGAGAAGGGCATCCAGATCGTGGAGACCAAGGTGGACGAGAGCAGCCACTACACCAACATGCTGGTGCTGCGCATATCCTCCGACGGGTACAAGGCCGAGGTTCGCGGGACCGTGTTCCCGTCCGACCAGTTCCGTATCATCGGGGTGGACGAGTTCGACCTGGACATGCCATTGGAGGGCGACTTCCTGCTCACCAAGCACCATGACATGCCCGGCATGATCGGCAAGATCGGGACACTGCTCGGCAAGAGGGACATCAACATCGCCCGCATGGGCGTCGGCCGCGCGGACAAGGGCGGCGACGCGCTGATGCTGATATCCGTGGACCAGGAGGTCGGAAAGGCGGTCGTGGCGGAGTTCAGGGCATTACCGAACTTCCACGACGCCCGCTCCATCGTGCTGAGCCACATGCGCACCCGGGAATACATGAACATCTGAGCCCGAGAAACGCCTTTCCTTAACTCTTTCTCAACTTTTCCTCAACGCTGCGCACCTTGCGTTCCATGTCCGCCGGGCGGTCCCTCCGGTCGTCGATCTTGATGCTGGTGACCACCCTGTCGCTCATTCGTAGTACTTGAGAATGGCAGGCCATGATGGTGGCCACGACCTTCTCTCCGTCCCCCTCAAGCACGGTCCCCATGGGCGTCAGTTGGTGCTTCAGCCCGCTATCCTTCACGATCCTCAGGCATTCCGCGACGTACGGGCTTAGGCTCACGCCCGCCCCCACCGGCACGATAGAGAACTCGGCGATCAAACTGCACACCTTTCATCAGTTCTGTTCTCCTGGGTCAAGTACTTTATCCTCGGTCAAATATATATTATGTAATAATTATTAAATTCTGAGAGAACTGCCATGCGATAATTGGAGGCCAAGATTTTTTAAAAAAGTATAAATAGCTAATAAGGGGTGAGAAAATCTTAATTGCATATTGTCTTGCACTGTGCACTGAGGGATTTCTTAATGAAAAGCGTCAGCAAGGAAAAATCTCGTTCTTTTCCGTTGGAAGGCAAGGGAGCTAGGAAGTCGGTTCCCTACGCCATCATGGACGATGTGAACGCCAGCGGTATGGACGGTTTGGGTGGCCAGGGGGTAAAAGGTGTGGATGCTACTTTTGAAATATGTTATGATGGAAAATGTACGACCTTGACCGTGGAGGACCTAACTCGGGCCATTAAGAACGGCATCGACCGGGAAGGCCTTCCGGACGAGCAGGCCAGAAGGATGGCCCAGCACGTTTTGAACTTCTTCGGCTACAGCGAGAGGATCATAGACAACATCCTGGAGCCCGAGGACCGGGACGCCTTCTACCAGCTGGAGGACACCGGCATCCTGACCACCGAGCGGGAGGAGACCACCCTGTACGACGGCAGGGAATGGCGCATTCATTACTGGCTGTTCCGCAAGGAGAGAATATTCCAGCTAATCAACACCGGCGTGGGCGATGGCATTTGCGAGGCAAATGACTATGACTGCTATGCCGATCCTTCGACCTGGCAGAGGACGAACTAGGCCGAAGGCAAGGGTCCACTTTCAATGGACCCGGGGCAACAATTTTTATTAGCCCTCAGTTCTGACACTCGTGGAGCTATTCCCTTATCCTCCCCGCCCCAATCAGGCCGAGTTCGTGCGCTCCGTCGAGAAGACCACGCGCGAAAAAGGGCACCTGGTACTGGAGAGCGGTACCGGAAGCGGCAAGACGGTCTGCGCCCTGTCCGGGGCATTGCAGACCGCCCTGGCCACCGGGAAGAAGGTCCTCTATCTCACCCGCACCAACTCCCAGGAGAAGCAGGTCATCCTGGAGCTTAGGAAGATCAACGAGAAGGCGCCCATCTTCGGCGTGGCCTTACAGGGCCGTCAGGGCACCTGCCCCCTGGTCCGGCGGGATAAGGAGCTGAGCGCCGGGACGCCCGAGGAGCTGTCCAAGATCTGCCGGGACAAACGAAGGAAGGTCCTCGAGGACCGGCCGGGGGGATGCCGATTCTTCAAGGGGCTGCAGGACCTGGACATGGATCAGTTCCTCGAGCATTGCAAACGCAAGCTTTACACGGCCGAGGAGCTCATCGATCATTGCGACTCACTGAACATCTGCCCTCACGAGGTGATGAAGGAACTTGCTCGTGAGGCCAGGGTGGTGGCCGCACCGTACGCCTACTTCTTCGTGCCCTTCATCCGCAACTCCTTATTGGACTGGATGGACTGTCCCATCGAGGACGCGCTGCTCATAGTGGACGAGGCGCACAACCTGCCCGACTACACCCGGGAGATAGAGAGCTTCCAGCTCTCCCGGTACATCTTGGAGGCGGTGCTGAAGGAGGTGGAGGAGTACGGAGATCCGGAAATTGGCAAGGGGGTCAGCCTGAACGACGTGCGGACGGAGTGCTCCAAGCTCCTGGAGGAGGCCTTGCGCGATTATCTCATCGACGAGGACGGACTGATCCCGCCCTCGTTCCTGGAGGAAGGTCTGATGACCGCCTTCACCTGCACCTCCCGCTCCCTGCAGGCCATGGCCAAGCTCATCATGGAGCAGGGGGAGATCATAAGGGAATCCCGTTTCGCCCAGGGTCGCCTTCCCCGCTCCTACACGTTCTCCCTGGGCTCATTCCTATCTTACTGGTCCACCCTAGACGAGGAGTGCTTCGTCAAGCTTGTCGTCGGCGGGGATAATCCCTGCCTCAAGGCATACTGTATCGATCCGGTGGTGACCACGTCCGCCCTGCTCAACTGTGGCGGAAGCGTGCACATGTCCGGCACCCTGGCGCCTTTGAACGAGTACCGCGATTCGATCGGACTTCCCTACGATTCGGCCACTATCACTTTTCCATCTCCGTTCCCCAAGGAGAACCGGAAGGTGTTCTACGTGGAGGACGTATCCACCAAGTACGAGGAGATGCAGTCCTCGCCGGAGATGGTGGAGGTGATGGAGGACCACGTGGTCCAGGTGTGCAACGGCGTCAAACGGAACACCGTGGTGTTCTTCCCATCGTACTCGCTCATGGACCGTTTCCTTGATGACGGCGTTTCGCGCCGGATATCCCGGAAGGTGTACCTGGAGGAGCGGGGCATGCCTCAGCTGGAGCTGATGGACGTGGTCACCCGCTTCAAGAAGCTGGAGGAGAACGGCCAGGTGCTCTTCGCGGTCATGGGCGGCCGCATCAGCGAGGGGATCGACTTCCCGGAGGACGAGCTGGAGCTGGCCATAGTGGTCGGGATTCCTTACCCCAGGCCCACAGCCAAGCAGCGGGCCCTCATGCACTACTACGAGCTGAAGTTCCGCAAGGGATGGGACTATACCGTAAAGGGACCGGCGATACGGAAGATGCAGCAGTCCATCGGCCGTCTCATCCGGACGGAGAGGGACGTCGGTGCGGCGCTGGTCCTGGACAGGCGCATAACCCAGTTCGCCGACCGGTTGGACCTGGTGCCGACCGAACATCCCCTGCAGGACATCCAGGCCTTCTTCCGGGAGCGGGGAAGGTAGAAAGGTTGATAACCGACCGGAGGGATTCGCGCCTATGGACGTCCCCCTGCTGGTACTCGTGGGATTCTGGCTAGTGCTTCCGTCTATGATCCCTAATTCGGCCGCCACCATATTCGGCGGGGGGATGCCGGTGGACCTCGGGCGCTCCTGGAAAGGGAAACGTATCCTGGGCGACGGAAAGACCTGGCGCGGCCTCATCGGAGGGATCAGCGGGGGCATATCGCTGGGCATCATCCAGCTCTACATCGCCTTCCCCTTCGACCAGCTGGACTATTTCGGCTTCGGCGGCTTCCCGGAGAACCTGGGCGTGATCGTGGTGCTGGCCGTCGGTTCGCTGCTGGGAGATATGATCGGCTCCTTCATAAAACGCCGGCTGGAGATAGGGCGGGGAGGAAAAGCCCCCATCATGGACCAGTACGGCTTCCTTTTGACCTCGTTCCTGCTGGCGATCATATTCTTCCCGGACTGGTTCTTCGGAAACTTCTGGAACGGGGACGGATGGGTCTCCCTGCTGGCGGTGCTTATCATCACCCCGATCATCCACCGCGGGGTGAACATCATCGGGTACAAGATGGGGCTGAAGAAGGTCCCCTGGTGATCACATGAGCGACGAACTGAAGAAGGCATTGGAAGGGTGCGGCGCCATCCTGTACGGGGATTTCACCCTGGCCTCGGGCAAGAAGAGCAAGTACTACATAGACATCAAGCGCGCCACCACCGATCCCAAGGTGCTCGGTCTCATCGCGGAGAAGATGGCCGAGCGGATCAAGGGGGACGGATTTCAACGGATAGCCGGGGTCGTGCTCGGTTCCGTTCCGCTGGCGGTGGCGTTGTCGCTCAGGACCGGCATACCGTTCGTCATGGTCCGCAAGGAGAAGAAGGACCACGGCACCGGGAAGCTGATCGAGGGTCAGCTCAACGCCGGAGAGAAGGTGCTGGTGGTGGAGGACGTGATAACCTCCGCCGGTTCCGCCGTCTACGCGGTGGAGACGCTGCGGCAGGCCGGCGCGAAGGTCGGAACGGTCATGTCCGTGGTGGACCGGGAGGAGGGCGGCCGGGACGCCCTGGGAAAACTGGACGTGGAGATGAGATCCCTGATAACGGCCAGCAAGATACTGGGGAAATGAATGCCGCCCGGGGCCGATTGCCGGCGTTGCGGTTTGGGCGAGGCGCGAACGAACTTGGTACTTTCCTGCGGGGACCCTGATTCCAAGGTTGCGCTGGTGGGCGAGGCCCCCGGCGCCCAGGAAGACCTTAAGGGCATCCCGTTCGTGGGAAAGGCCGGCAAGATACTGGACGGGCTGATGGCCGAGGCCGGGCTGGACCGGGACAAGGTGGTGATCACCAACACCGTCAAGTGCCGGCCTCCTGGAAACCGCCGCCCGAAAGCTGACGAAATGGCCGCCTGCCGCACTTTCCTGCAGGATGAGCTGAGGGGAAAACGGCTAATTCTGGCACTGGGACTGAGCGCCGCCGAGGACCTGCTCGGAAAGAAGATGGTGATGAGGGACGTCTGCAATCGCCCGGTCCAGGCGGACCTTGGTCATGGTAGCGTCACGATAATGGTGACCTATCATCCTTCGGCCTGCATCTACCGCCCGGCGGCCAAGGACGTGCTCCGGGACGCGCTGAGGATGGCGGCGTCCTACCTCTGACGGCGGAAGCGCTTCTTGAAAAGGAACTTCATGTTCTTCCAGCCGTCCTTCCAGCTGGACAACTTGACCTCGCCCACCCTCTTCCGGTAAGTGATCGGCACTTCCAGGCTCCTCACCTTGCGGAAGGCCTCGATCTTTATCTCCTCGGACATCGGCATGCCGTCGTCGCTGAGCACCAGCCGGTCCAGGATGCTGCGGCGGAACACCCACATCCCGCTCTGTGAATCCTTGATCCTAACACCGAAGAAAAGGTTGGAAGTGAAGGTGAGGGCGAAGTTGCCGAGCCGGTGCTTGGCGGTCATGGCGCCTTCCTCGAGCTGGGCGAACCTGTTGGTAGTAATGAACTCCAGGTCCTGGTCCATCAGCGTCCTGTGCAGCGCCGGTATCTCTTCCGCCGGATAGGTGCAATCGGCGTCCAGGGTGGCGATGACGTCTCCGTTCGACCTCTCGAAACCGGTCTTGTACGCACGTCCATATCCGCGGCGGGGCTCGTCGATCACCACCGCTCCCTTCTCCGCGGCTATCTCCCTCGTCCGGTCCTTGGAGTTGGTGTCCACCACCAGTATCTCGAAGTCCCAGCCCTGCAGGGCCTGGTGCACGCTGTCTATGACCTGGCCTATGGACTCCTCCTCGTTCATGGTGGGGATGATGACGCTCAGCTGCAAGTTCCCGCCTCCGGGGTATAACCTCGGCTTGGCTAATAATCCTTTCAGGACTTGGCCGGAGGCTTCTCACCGAAGAACTTGTATCCGAAGTAACCCAGCCAGGCGAAGCCCAGCCGCACCATGGCCCAGAAGGTCATCCTCTGGCGGAACATCCTCAGAGGGTCGTAGCGCTCCCAGAGGACCCCGTGCTTCATGGTCAGCTGCTTCCTGCCCGCCCCGTTCCAGAAGGCCTGATGGCAGAATCCGTAGAAAGTGCCGCGGGTGCGGTTGTAGATGATCGCTTTGGGATTGTGCACCAGGCTGAACCCGGCGTCGGTAGCTCTCAGGTTGAAATCGATGTCCTCGGCGGTGACGAACCAGGGGTCCACCCCGCCCACGGTCTCGAACACCTTCCGGCGGAAGGCAAGATTGCAGCCGGGCCAGGTGCAGTCGAATCCCTTGTTGTAAAGCTCCACCCGGTCCAACTTCTCCCAGGCGTTGAGGCCGATGTTTATGGACTTCCCGGCCACCATGTCGACGCCGCGATCGACGATGCAGCGGCGTACCTCCCTGATCCAATTGGGATTGGCGATGCAGTCCCCGTCAGTAAGGGCGACTATGTCCGCCTTGGCCTGCTGCAGGCCGAAATTTAGGCTGTCGCCGCGGGTCCTTCCCGACACGTAGAGGTGCACGAAAGGATACCTGGAGGCGTACTCCTTCACGATCTCCTGGGTGCGGTCGGTGCTGTATCCGTCCACGATGATGATCTCGATGGGACCCTCCTGCACCACCAGGGAGTCCAGGGCGTCGGAGATGTTGTCCTCCTCGTTCCTTATCTTGAGGACAATGGATACTAACATCCTCCCTTTATCCGCGTCGCACCTATAAAAGCCCCTTGCGGGACCAGCTTGATTTTTCCTCAGGAACGCGGTCAAAATCTGTCAGACAATGCGTCACATTCGGAGGGCGGCCTGACAATAAACGACTGGCATAGGCGGACGCTCTAACGACAATGAAAAAGGACAGTTCGAAGAGGGGCTCGCAGGAACCTGTTTTTCAACTCTCTGGACATTAAATCCCCGGTCATAAATTATATATACGCAGCATAATATACATTATATGTCCGACAGCTGTCGGACTCGGGATGGGATGCACTCGAGCGAAGGCGAGTGGGATAGTTCACCTTCGCACCCCAGGTAGTTTCGCATGTACCTCAAGCAGATAGAAGTGGAGAACTTCAAGTCCTTCGGCAAGAAGCTGACCATACCTATGCTCAGCGGGTTCACTGCGGTCACTGGGCCCAACGGCTCTGGCAAGTCCAACATATCCGACGCCATCCTTTTTGTCCTGGGACCCAAGAGCTCCAAGGCCATCCGGGCCGGTAAGCTCACCGACCTCATATTCAACGGCGGGAACGCCAAATCCCCTGCCAACTACACCCGTGTCTCGCTCGTCTTCGACAACGCCGATCGGACCATCCCGCTCGACGAGGACATCGTGAAGCTGACCAGGTACGTCAAGCTCTCCGATTCCGGCGAGGGCTACAATTCCTATTTCTACGTCAACGACCGCAAGTCCACCCTGACCGAGTTCGACTACCTGCTGGCAAGCGCCCGCATCAGTGCGGAGGGCTACAACCTGGTCCAGCAGGGGGACGTCACCAGGATCGTGGAGATGTCCACCCTGGAGCGCCGCCGGGTGCTGGATGAGATCTCCGGCATCGCCAAGTTCGACGAGGAGATCGTCAAGGCCGAGGTGGAGAAGACCTCGGCCCAGGACAACATCGACCGCATCGCCATCATCCTGGGGGAGCTGGACAAGCAGATCCGCCAGCTGGAGCAGGAGAGGGGAGCCGCCCTCAAGTACCTGGAGATGAGGGACCGCCTCGCGCTAGCGAAAGCGCGAATGGCCCACAAGCGCAAGGAAGGCACCGAGGCCGAGATAAAGGGCATCGGGGAGCAGATCGCCTCCTACTCCAAGGACATCGAGGCGCTTAAGGTCCGCCGCGGCGAGCTGGAAGCCCAGATACGCTCGATCGAGGACCTCTACCAGAAGAAGGACGCCGAACTGCAGGCCAAGGGCGGAGCGCAGTTCCAGGAGATCAAAGAGAAGATGGACGTTCTTCGCGTCGAGGTGGCCAGGGCCGCCGACCTGAAGGAGCGCTCTGCCGATCAGATGTCCGAGGTCCAGGACGAATTGAAGTCGTTGCTCGAAGAGCGGGAGGAGATCCTCAGGACCAAGCTGGCCCAGGAGTCATCCCTCGTCGCCGCCGGGAACGAGCTCAGGTCGCTCGAGGACAAGGTCAAGAAGCTGCAGAAGGACGAGGCCACGCTGAAGGGCGAGCTGAGCTCCTACGACAGCGAGCTTTCCGTACTGGAGAAGAAGATCAAGGAACAGGACCAGCTCATCCGGGAGAGGACGGAGGCGCTGCACGCCAAGAAGCTGGAGAAGGAGAGGCTGGAGCGTCTGGCGCAAGACCTTCTGGCCGATATCGAAGGCCTCCGCCAGGAGAAGGATTCCGCCGAGTTCGAGGTCAAGGACCTGGACTGGCGGGTCAGGGAGCTGGGCAAGGAGGGAAAGGACTCCTCCGGCTCCATAAGGTCCCTGCAGGAGCAGTTCCATTCCAAGAAGAACCGTGAGAGCCAGCTGACCAAGATGGCCAATGAGCTGGAGCAGGCGGTCCGCAATCTAACCCGTGAATACAACCACCTGAAGGCCGAGGAGGAGGCCGCGGTGAACGTCGCCCGGGGCTACAACCGGGCTGTCAAGGCGCTGCTGGAGGCCAGGGACCGCCGGGAGATGAAGGGAATTCACGGAACCATCGCCGAGCTGGCAGATGTCGATCCTAAGTACGAGGTCGCATTGAACGTCGCCGCTGGCGGCCGCATGCAATCCATAGTCGTCGACGATGATCAAGTGGCTTCGGACGCCATCAACTACCTGAAGAGGAGCGACCTCGGGCGGGCCACCTTCCTGCCGCTCAACAAGATGCTGGACGGCCGGCCGCGCGGCAAAGCTCTGCTCGCCGAGAAGGAAGCGGCGGGTTTCGCCATCGATCTCATCAGTTTTGACGAAAAGTATCGTTCAGCCTTCTGGTACGTGTTCGGCGACACGGTGGTCGTCGACACACTAGCCGAAGCCCGAAGGCTCATGGGCGGAGTACGCCTGGTAACCGTCAGCGGAGAGCTGATCGAAGCCTCCGGGGCCATGGTCGGCGGTACCGTGGAAGGAAGCAAGGTGCGCTTCGGGGCCGGAAAGGGCAAGGCGGACGAGATCGCCGAAGAGCTGCGGAAGGCGACCGAGCAGGCGGACAAGGTGTCCACGGAGCTCATGGCCATCCGCCAGGAGATCGCTGAGCTCGATACGAAGATCCGCGAGATCGGAGGGGCCGACCGCGGAAAAGGTATCGAACTGGAAAGTTTGCAGAAACAGCTGGCCGAACAGAAGACCAGACTGAAGAGGGTGACCGATTCCGCGACGGCAAAGCAGGCCGAGCGGGAGAAGGCCCTTTCCCAAGGGGCGGACCTTGGACTGATGATAACCAAGCAGGAAGAGGAGCTAACCAAGCTGAAGGCCGAACGGGAGGGCAACTCCAAACGCCTTCTGGAGATAGCTCCGGCCGAGCTTTCCCAGAAGCTCAGGGACGCGCAGTCGGCCGTCATGCAGGCGTCCCAGGAGCTGTCCGAGAAGCGCACCGCTCATGAATCGATGAGGATGCAGTCCGCGGAGCGCGAGAGGCGCCTGAGTGAGATGTCGGCGACCGAGGGGCAGCAGCAGGAGAAGTTGCGCCAGCTGGACGCCCAGGGCAAGACCGCCGCGGAAAAGGAAGGCAAGCTCAAGGTCGAACTCTCCGCACTGAAGAAGATCGAGGACTCCATGGGCAAGGAGATCACCGCGCTCAGGGACGAGAAGGAGAGGCTCCTCGGGCAGAAGGGCCAGGCCCAGGCCGACCGCGAGAAGGTCATGGTCAAGCTGGAGACCTCCAACGACTTCATGATCGGACTGGGGACCAAGAAGACCCTGGCCGAGGAAAAGCTGAAGGAGATAATGCAGGAGATCGCCCAGCACAACCTGGTGGTCAGCTATCCCCTGCCGCCGCTGGACGACATACGCTCGGAGATCGTGCTGTGCGAAAATTCCCTCAGCGGCATGGGAGCGGTGAACCTGCGGTCCATCGAGGATTACGATGAGAAGAAGGCCAGGCACGTGGAGCTTCGGGCCGAGACCAAGAGGCTGGAGGACCAGAGGGACCAATTGGTCGCTCTCACCGACCAGCTCAACGAGAGGAAGAAGGTCAACCTGGTGAAAGTGTTCGACGCGGTCAACGCCAACTTCCGCCGGGTGTACGCGGAGCTGTCCGGCGGCGGAGAGGCCGAACTGCTGCTGGAGAACCCGCAGGAGCCCTTCCTCGGCGGTCTGGTGATCAAGGCTCGCCCGCGCAACGGCAAGGTGCTGAGGCTGGAGGCGCTGAGCGGGGGCGAGAAGTCCTTGACCGCATTGGCGTTCATCTTCGCCCTGCAGGAGTGGCAGCCGTCGCCGTTCTACCTCCTGGACGAGGTGGACATGTTCCTGGACGCCGTGAACGCGGAGATGGTGGCGAATCGCGTGAAGAAGAGCAGCGCCACCGCGCAGTTCGTCCAGATATCCCTGAGAAAGGTCACCCTGAACAAGGCCGATCACATAATCGGGGTCACCAAGCCCGCGGGGGGCATTTCCAACGTCATATTCAAGCCGAACATCGGCGACTTCAGCGAGCTGGAGAAGGAGATAGGGCTGCCTGAGGAGAAGGCCAGGAGGGATGGGGAATGATCGAGTCTGGAAGCTTGGACAACGTGCTGGGACACCTTATGTTCCACAAGGCATTGATCGACGAGGGACGCGGGGCAGAGAAGATCGACCGCTACCTGGGACTGCTGCGCTCCGCCGAGGAGGAGAAGCAGATCGCCGGGCGCGAGCCGCTGGACCGCTCCCTGCAGCTGGTGTTCGAGCTGGTCCTCAGCAACGACCTGGACCCCTGGGACGTGGACCTGATGAAGTTCGCCAAGCTCTACGGCCAGAGGATGCACACCGAGGAGGTCGATTTCATCGTCGCCGGAAAGCTCATGCACATGGCCTGGAGCATCCTGCACATGCAGTCCCGGGAGGTTCTCTACCTCAACGAGAGGAGGGAAGAGCTGTTCTTCGAGGGCTGGGACACGGAAGCTATGGACCAGTTCGTCGAGCGCCCCCTGCCCGACATAGACCTGGCCGTCCCGGAGTGCGTCGAGCTGACGGAGGTCGTGCGCCACCACTGCACCCGCGCCGTCTCGCTCGTGGACCTGCTGGATGCGTTCGACACGGCCCAGCAGGAGGTGGAGATCGCTCTCAACCGGCAACGCGTTCGGGAACAGCTGCTGAAGGTCCAGGAGAAGTTCGACGGCAAGTCGCACAGCGACGACCAGGAGAAGGACGTCGCTGAGACGTGGGCGCGCATCGAGCGCTGCGGTTCCGGCCCCATCGCCCTGGAGGACCTGTTCGAGGACGACAAGGAGGACAGCATCAAGGTGTTCGTATCCCTGCTGTTCCTGGCCCGCAGCGGCAAGATCTCGCTGTGGCAGGACGAGCTTCCCTACGGCCAGATATACCTGGAGATAAAGCTGCCCTGGGAGATCGCCCAGCTGGTGGACGGAACACAGGCCGAGGCCATGGCCATCCAGGCAAAGATGGTGATGTGAGTTGGAACGGGCGGTGGAGGCCGTGCTGTTCGCCGCGTCACAGCCCCTGCGGGCCGCGGACATAGCGGACATATGCGGCATCGGCCCGGAGGCGGTGCGCAAGGAGATCAGGCTCCTGGACAAGGAGTACGAGGAGCGCGGAACCGCGTTCGAGATCGCCAAGATCGGCCAGAGGTACTCGCTCCAGTTACGCCCGTCGTACAATCAGTACGCCTTGCCGTTCGCGGACCTGGAGATGTCCCCGGAGGTGCTGAAGACCGCCTCCATAATCGCCTACAATCAGCCAATATTGCAGAGCGACCTGGCAAAGCTGCTGGGATCGGGCGTCTACGAGAGGGTGCGCACCCTGCGCCAGATGGGCCTGGTGACCGGCAAGCACGTCGGCCAGTCGCTATTGCTCAGCACGACACGCGAGTTCTCCGAGAAGTTCGGACTAGGAACGAAGAAGGAAGAGATCAAGGAGTGGATGGAATCCAAGCAGAAGCAGCAGTAGGCAAGGCCCTTCACGGATGGGCCATCACCCGCATACCCCCGACCATGTCAACCTTTTGGCACCTCCGTCCGAACCCGGTGTCCCTGGTCAACCTGTCCCACGTCGATATGCAGGAGGACCTGGTGCGCTGCGGGCTCGAGTTCGCCAACGATGGCTGGCCGTCAGCGCTCAAGCTTTGAACGGGCCATTCCAGGCGAAAAGGTTTAAATGCAACCGTTCAATGCCTACGGGAGTGATATAAAATGGTAATGCCCCTCGCGCTCATGGAGAAGACCTTGAACAAGAAGGTCTCGCTCCTGCTCAAGGACAACCGTGTCCTGGAAGGCAAGCTCACCGGTTACGACGAGTACATGAACATGGTACTGGAAGAGACCGAGGAGCGCACCGCGGAGCAGACCCGCCGTCTGGGCATGGTCATACTGCGCGGCAACAACGTCGTGAGCATCGCACCGCTCTAGACCCATCATGAAAGCGTTGATCCTGGCCGGGGGCATGGGCACCCGGTTGAGGCCCCTTACTTATTCCACGCCCAAACCTCTGCTTCCGCTTTTAGACCGTCCGATGGTCATGCACATCATCGACTCCCTTCCCCGGGAGGTCGACACTGTCGTTCTGGCGGTCAGCTACATGAAGGACCAGCTGGAGGAATACTTCCGCCGGAACGACTGCGGCCGGCGTGTGGTCCTGGTGAACGAGGAGGAGCCGCTGGGCACCGGCGGGGCGATACGCAACGTGCGACAGCATCTGGACGATACCTTCTTCTGCTTCAACGGGGACATCATCAGCTCCCTGGACCTGCGCGACCTGCTCTCGTTCCACAAGCGGCACGGCGGCATCGGCACCCTGTCCTTATGGCAAGTGCCGGACCCCTCGGCCTTCGGCGTGGTAGGTCTGGATGGTAATAGGATAATCGATTTCCAGGAGAAGCCCGCCCCCGGCACGGCCATCTCCGACCTGATCAACGCTGGCGTTTACGTGTTCCAGCCGGAACTGCTCGATCACATACCATCCGGGGTGGTATCGTTGGAGAGACAGGTGTTCCCGAAGATCCTGGACAAGGGCATGCACGGCTACCGCTTCCAGGGTTATTGGGTGGACTGCGGCACCCCGGAGAGCTACCTTCGGGCCCAGTCGGAACTGCTGGAGCACGGTCGCTCCAAGGACAGCGCTCGTAACGAAGGGGCCAAGATCATCGGCCTGAACTATCTGGACCGGGCGGTCCTTAAAGGATGCGTCATCGGCCCGCACGTCTGCGCCCTGCCCGGGTCCTCCGTGGCGGAAGGCTCCACCGTGGACCGATCGGTTCTCATGGAAGGCGCCACGGTAGGCAGGGGCTGCACGGTCAGGAACTGCCTGCTCGGTCCCGGGGCCAAGGTCGATGATGGCGGGTCAGTGCAGGACAAGGTCCTAGCCCGCCTTCAGTAGTTGTACTGACCTCTTGCACTAGGTATATATCCCATCACACTTTTCTCCAAACAGCCCCGGGGTGAAGGTCTGGCAGGAAGCAAAATGGATTCCCTGATCGCGGTTATCAGCCGGAAGAAGTTCCGCACAGGCTGGACCGCCTTCATCATCGTCTTCTTCCTGTTCTTCGTGATCCTGCCCACGGTCTACATCCTGAGCTATGCGGTCACCGATTGGGGTTCCATCGAGCAGAACGTCCTCGACGACCCGGCCATGCTGGACCTCATCCTGAACGCCATCAGCGCGTCATTCCAGATAGCCGCCATCGTCACGGTGATCGACATCCTGGTCGGGCTGCCCATGGCCTGGATGCTGGTGCGCAAGCAGTTCCGCGGAAAGGCGTTGCTAGATACGCTCATAGATATGCCGCTGGCGGTGCCCACGGCCGCTCTCGGTTTTTCTAGCGCCATATTCTTCGCCATAACCCCAGAGGCGCTCCAGGCCCCCTCGTTCGCCCTGAACGCGGTGACCTCTCCCTTCCTCCTGATCATCCTGCTGCACGTGGTGTTCTCGTACCCGTACATGGTGCGGTCGCTTTCGGCCATACTGGTGCAGATCGATCAGACCTATGAGACGGCCGGCAGAACGTTAGGCGCAAGCGCGCTCTCGGCCGCCCGGACCATCACCCTCCCCTTGTTCAGGGCGGGCCTGGTGACCGGGATCATCCTCTGCTTCGCCAGGAGCCTCAGCGAGACCGGGGGGACGATGATAGCCTTGGCCACCATGGCCAACTCCGGAAATTTCGCCACCGGCCCCACTCTCATCGGGGATTGGAAGCACGACCTGGGCATCAACCCGGACCTGGCCGCGCCCCTGGCCTTCGTCAGCATCCTGCTGATCGTCCTTTCCCTGGTCCTGCTGGTAGTGATCAAGCTGGTGGTCATGAAGGTGCACCTGCCCATGGGTAGGATATGGCCCCGCCCGGAGAAGCTGTTCTCCCGGGGCTGGTTCCCCAAGACCAAGGACGGCCTGGCCGTGTTCTTCCTGGTGCTGTTCGTTCTCATCCCCTCCTTCTTCATATTCACCTACGTGGTCTCCGTCGAACCGGCGTCCTTCGATTGGGGTCCGTTCGGGGAGAGCCTGATGTTCTCCTTCCTGGTGGCCGGTGTGGTTACCGTCATCGACATCGCGCTCGGGGTCCCCCTGGCGCTGTACATAGCCAAGAACCGGACGGGAAAGCTGTCCGAGGTGCTGGACGTTCTGGTCAACGTGCCGCTCATCGTTCCCACCGCCGCCCTCGGCTATTCCCTGGGCGTGTTCTGGACCGGGCAGAACATAATTCCCACCTACGACGTCCTGCTGATCATCCTGGCCCACGTGGCCTTCACCTATCCCCTGGTCGTCCGGAACGTCGCCGGGGCGGTCGAGGAGGTGGACCCCGCCTTCGAGGAAACGGCGCGCACGCTTGGCGCCAAACCGGTGCAGGCCTTCCGGCGCGTCCTATATCCAATAATCAAGAGCTCCATACTGGCCGGGGCCATCATGGCCTTCACTCGCAGTCTCGGTGAGACCGGGGCCACGCAGGCCGTGGTGGCCAGCGCCCGGACCGCGCCGGTGTACATCGTGGACCTGATCAAGCTGCAGACCGCCTCCGGCTACTACACCGCCGGACTGGCCTGCATCGTCCTCATAATCGTGTCATTCGTGTTCATGCTGGCTCTTCGCTACATAACCAACCGGAGGTCCCACTGATGCCGGACGTGAAGCTGGTCGGGCTCCGGAAATCGTACGGCGACATCAAGGCCGCCGACGGCTTGGACCTGGAGGTCAAGGACGGAGAGTATCTCTGCGTGCTGGGACCTACCGGCGCCGGCAAGACCACCCTCCTGCGCATGATCTCCGGCCTGCTGGTGCCTGACAAGGGCAAGATATTCTTCGATGGCAAGGACTTCACCAGGATGGAGGTCGAGGAGCGCAAGGCCGCACTGCTCTCACAGACGTACGCATTATTCCCCCAGCTGACCGTGGAGGAGAACATCATGTTCGGCCTGGACATCCGGGGGGCGGAGGATAAGCTGAAGGAGCAGGTGCTGATCAGCATGCTGGACCTGGTACGGCTATCGGGACGATCGGACGCCTACCCCAGGGAGCTCAGCGGAGGGATGCAGCAGCGTACAGCGTTGGCAAGGGCGCTGGCGTCCGGAGCGGACCTTCTCCTGCTGGATGAACCGTTGCGGGCATTGGACGCCAGGCTGCGCATCTCGCTACGGACCGAGATCCGTTCGCTGGTGAAAACGCTCAAGATGACCGCCATTCACGTCACCCACGATCAGGATGAAGCTTTGGTCATGGCCGACCGGGTGGCGGTGATCCGGGAAGGCCGGATACTGCAGATAGGAACGCCCAGGGAAGTATGGGACGAGCCGGCCACGCCCTTCGTGGCCAATTTCGTCGGCCAGTCCAACTTCTTCACCGGGGAGGTGTTGCAGTCCAGTCCTCTCACCCTCTTACGGACGCCCGAGGGCGTCGTGCTCAAGGGCCGTTCGTCCGACCTCGCGCCGGGAACGAAGGCCGTGCTGGGCGTGAAGATAGGCAATACTGAGATATCCAAGGAAAGGAAGGGCTACCTGAAGGCCAAGGTGGAGCGCATCATATTCGAGGGCCGCAACCTGCATGTTGATCTGATTACGGACAACGGACAGAGATTGTCCTCCAAGGTCCCGTCCTGGCGCAAGGGCAAGATTACCCCCGGGGACGTCGTGGACATCTACTGGGAGGAGTCCAAAGGTACCGTGTTCCCCATGCCCCCCAACGGCCTGGAGAACGAGCTGAAGGTGGAATGATGGTCGAGGTGAAGCTGGTTGGTCTTGGGAAGCGTTACGGCTCTGTCATCGCCGTGGACAAGGTCGACCTCACTGTCGCCGACCGGGAGTACGTCACCATCCTCGGTCCGTCAGGTTGCGGCAAGACCACCCTCATCAGGATGATCGCCGGGATCATCGAACCCACGGACGGCAAGGTCTACATCGACGGCAAGGATATGGCCGGGGTGCCCATCGAGGACCGGGACATCGGCTACGTGTTTCAGAACATCGCGCTGTTCCCGCACCTCACCGTTCGGGACAACGTGTCCTACGGGCCGAGGGCCAGGGACCTGCCGCCTGAGGACCAGACCAAGATATCCAGGCGCTTCCTGGAAATGGTCAAGCTGCTCGACAAGATGGGCATGCTGCCCGACGAGCTTTGCGGCGGAGAGCAGCAGAAGGTGTCTTTGGCCAGGGCGCTATCGTCCGGTTCCAAGCTATTGCTGCTCGACGAACCGTTGTCCGCCCTGGACTCCCGGGTCAGGGTGGACCTGAGGTACGAGCTGCGCCGTCTGGCCAAGGAACTTGGACTGACGACCATTCACGTCACCCATGACCAGGAGGAGGCGCAATCGGTCTCCGACCGCATCGTGCTGATGCGCGCCGGCACCGTGGTGGAGACGGGAACGCCCGAGGAGCTGTACACCCGCCCTAAGAAGATATTCACCGCCAACTTCATCGGGGAGACGAACCTGCTCGAAGGCTGGGTGCTGGAGATAAAGGACGGCGTCTCGGTCATCGAGCTCAGGAACGGCGGGAAGGTCAAAGTGAACCAGGCAAATCACCCGGTTGGTGACGCCGTGGTCATATCCGTACGACCAGAGTTCGTGTTCCTGGCCGACGAGGGCATGAGGGCCAAGGTGACCGCCATAACCTATATGGGAACGTATTGGCGGATCACGGCCAACACGGAGGACGAGGAGGAGGTGGCCTTCGATTCGGCCACCCTAGACGAAAACCTTTTAACTATCGAAAAGGAAGTGTATCTTGCGGTGAATCCCAAAGCCGCGGTGCTCTATCCCAGACCGCAAGACGGAGTACAAGAGGCGATTAAGCTTGAGTGAGAGAACATCGTTGCTGGAATGGTTCTATTCGCGCCGAGAGTCCGTGGTATCCAGGGACATGCGCGGTCACGCCCAAGACGTTGGGGACACCATAATCGAGTTCAACCGGGCCATGGGAATGCTCTGCCGGGGGGAGAAGGAGCAGGCCCTGGACGCCCTGAAGCGCTCCTTCCTGGCCGAGAAGGCCGCCGACGCCCGGGAACAGTCATTGTCCGAGGAGCTTTCCCGCGGGGACCTGGAGGAGAAGAACCGGGAGGACCTGCTGCACCTGGTGCGCCGCATGGACTACGCGGCCGACTGGTGCAAGGAGGCCGGGATGAACCTGCAGCTGGTGCTGGAGATCGGCGTGCCGGTCCCGTTGGACCTCTGGAAGAAGTTCAACACCATGACCCTGGAGCTGGAGAAGATGGCCAAGGGCCTGAAGGTCTGCGTCGACAATCTGGGCGTGAACAACGACCTGGTGCTGCGCACCCGCAAGGACATAGAGGACTCCGAGCACGTCATGGATGAGATGTACTTCATGATGAAGAAGGAGTTCTTCCTGTCCGATCTGGACGCCCGTGCCATCTACCTGATGCGCGACCTGCTGCACGGCGTCGAGAACTCCGCCGACAATTTCAAGGACTCCGCCGACATCATCCATATTCTGATAGTGGCCCAGAGGGACCGCCCCAGGTGATGTGATGACCAAGCTGTTCGGCACCAACGGAGTGCGCGGAGTGATCAACCAGGACATGAGCGTCGAGCTGGCGCTGGACGTTGGACGTGCTATCGGAACCTTCATGCAGGGCAGGGTGGCCATTGCAACGGACTCTAGAACCTCGGCGGACATGCTGCGGGCGCTGGTGTCCGGGGGAATGACCTCCGCCGGTTCCAGCGTGGTGGACCTCGGGATGCTGCCGACCCCCGCCCTCCAGTACTACGTTAAGAATTCCGGGGTGAAGGGCGGGGTGATGATAACCGCCTCCCACAATCCCCCCGAGTTCAACGGCATAAAGTGCGTCGACCACGATGGTACCGAGATGCCCAGGAAGAAGGAGGAGGTCATCGAGCGGATATATGGGGACAGGGAGTTCGCCACCCCCTCCTGGAAGGAAGTTGGGAACATCACTCATCTGGAAGGCGTCGGCGCGTCCTACGCCAACGCCATCCGCCGCGCGGTGGACCGCTTCAAGATCGCCGAGGCCAAGCTGAACGTCGTGCTCGACTGCGCCAATGGCGCCGGGGCGGTGACCTCCCCCGGGCTGCTGGACTCATTGGGCGTTCGCGCCATCACTCTCAACGGCAACCCGCAGGGAACGTTCCCGGGGCATCCGAGCGAGCCCACTCCGGAAAATCTGAAGGACCTGGTGGCGGTGGTCAAGGCCACCGGTGCCGATCTGGGAATAGCTCACGACGGCGATGCCGACCGGACGATATTCGTGGACGACCAAGGCAACTACGTGTACGGCGACCAATCCCTTTCCGTCGTCGCCTCCCACATGGTCCAGGAGAACGGGGGCGGCATAGTGGTCACGCCGGTCAGTACCTCCTCCTGCCTGGAAGAGGTGGTCAAAAAGCATACTGGCCAGGTCATCTACACCAAGGTCGGCGCTCCCATCGTAGCCAGGCGCATGATGGAAGTTCAGGCAGTTTTCGGCGGCGAGGAGAACGGCGGTCTCATCTTCCCGGAACACCAGTACTGCCGGGACGCGGCCATGA
>JBFYNB010000008.1:0-31502 GCA_041304605.1 Methanomassiliicoccales archaeon | reverse complement strand
ATCACATCGTGCGGATCTTCTCGATCACGAAGTCCTTAATCTTGGGGTCGTCCGGTATCGTGACGGACTTCTTGAACCGCTCGGTGCCGTCCGGCAGGTAGTAACCACGGGACAGGGAGATGAACTCGTTCTCGCCCTCCTTGGTAATGGCCTTCTTCCGCGCGACCTCTATGAAGTTGTTGCGGCCGAAGGGTATCTTCTCGGCGCTAAGCGTTATAAAATCCACGTTCTTTCCCGGCGCTTCGTCATCCATTGCGGTTGCCTCCCGTTTGGTGGATATGCAACGTTCGGTAAAATTATAAAGGTTTGCCTTATGTATATACGATGCTGGCATATTTATCTGGGCGTTCGAATTGATGACATTGCTGACGCTTTCAGGCACCAACATCGACAGTTAAAAATAGAAAGGGCGGGATGAAAGGGAGCATGGATGGAGAGGGCCCCAAGCGTGCTTGCCCGCGATGCGCGGCCGAGGTGCCGGAGGACTCTTCATTCTGTTCCAAGTGCGGCCTTCCCTTGAACGGTGCGGACGATTTTGCGCGCCAGTACTCCTATTACGCACCTCCGCCGAGACCGGTCAAGGTGAAGAGCAGCCTGCAGTCCGCCCGGGAGGTGTTCCGGGGGATCGGGGCGTACATGACCCTGGTGGTCCTGGTACTGGTCGGCATCAACGTGGGAATAATGCTGTGGGGCATGCAGCTGGTGATCCCCGAGGCCTGGGAGTCGGCCACCTCGCTATTCCTGGCCCTTCCCTGGCTGGTCAAGATCGTGGGGCTGCCGGGGGTTTGGTTCGTGACCTACTACATCCTGCTGGTGGCGGCGGTCCTGCTCTCCTATGCGGTGATGCTGTTCCTGAGCGGAAGGAAGTTCTGGAAGGAGCTGACCTTCAAGCCGACCGATCATTCCCCGGCATATGCTGTGTCCACCATATTCCTGGCCGTACTGGCCATGAACGCCGCCTACTATCTGTTTCTGGGGTTCATCGGCATCGACCCTTCCTCGGGAGGGGACACTGGCATGCTGTGGGAGAAGCTGTGGAGCCTTCTCCGGGCTTCGGTCTGGGAGGAGATAATCTGCCGGATACTCTACATCGGGCTGCCGCTTGGGGTCGTTTACGTTCTCAAGGGCAAGGGCGCCCCCTACCGCCGCTACATATTCGGAGGCAACTTCCAGTTCGGGCCCTGGGAAAAGTTCTTCCTGGTCTTATCCTCGTCCATATTCGCCCTGGCGCATGTCTTCAGCTGGGACCTGTACAAGGTGCCGCCGACCTTCTTGGCCGGTCTCGCCCTTGGTTACCTGTTCCTTAAGTACGGCGTCTACGCCAGCGTAATGCTGCACTTCTTCATCGATTACCTCAGCTTCCCCATGGACGTCTGGCCGGGGGACAATACGGACATCGTCATGGGACTGCTGCTCCTGGCCTTCATGTCCCTGGGGGCGGTGTACCTGCTCTACTACTCCGTTCGGGCCCTGGAGCTGTTCAGCGGCCGGCAGATCATTCGTTGGGGAGACCCGCGGCCGGTCAGCGTCTATTACCGGCCGTTGTCGCCCAGATCAAAATACGTTCCATACGACGGCCCGCTTACTACGCCGTCCTTCGGTTTCGTTTGCAAACATTGCGCGGGCACGGAGGCGAGGTACGTGGACGGCAGGTTCGTCTGCTCCCGCTGCGGGAAGGAGAATTGATCAATCGAGCGAGGCCAGAACGCTCTGCAGCCGGTCGCGCGATACCAGGGACCGTTCCAGTTCCCGAGCCTCGATGACGTACCTGCCCCGATACGGCCGGAACGCGCCCAGCCACCTGCGGAAATCGATGTTGCCCTCGCCGATGACCATGTGTCGGTCCCGATCGCCGACGTTATCGTGCACGTGCATGTTGATGAAGCGGTCCTTGATGCATACGAAATCGGATATGTTGCCAACGGTGTTGGCGTGGCCGATGTCGAAGCACACGCTTAGGTCCGTGCCTTCCAGGAACAGCAGGAGCTCCTCGGGGACCTTGGCCATGGAGACCGGCATCTCCGGCATGTTCTCCAGCGCGACCCTTATGCCCAGGTCCTTCGCGTGGCCGTCGATGGTCCTCAACGATCCCTTGGTGGCCTGGATGGCGGTGTCCCGGTCCAGAACTGTTAGCGGAGACAGGAACCCGGGGTGCACCGTCAACAGGTCGACGCCCATGCGGTGTGCCATATCGAGGGCTTCCAGCACCTCGTTCAATGCGGCCGCCCTCATTCTGGGATTGATCGCCCCAATGTTCACATCGCTCAGGGGCGCGTGAACGGAATACTCGAGGTCGTAGGATGGCGATAGTTTCAGAAAATCAGCGTGGATGTCCCTCAGGAAGTGCTTCCCCTCGGCCACTATCTCCCAGGCCTGGTAATGTTCGGCCACCCGGCCTATGGCGTAAGGGAAGTCCCAGCGGGAAATGTGCGGGGAGGATATGGCGATCAAGGTATCTCCCCGTCAACGGTCTTGGGAGCGATATCGTCGACCAGGGCCTCCAGCTCATCGCCTTTGATGATGACCTCGATATGCCCCAGGGGCGCGTTGCCTTCTACGAAAGATATCTTGCCGACGAAGGCGGCCTGCTTGTTCATCTGGAACATTATTCCGTCCTCGGTCATCCCGCGCAGCATGACCGCTCGGGTGCTGTCCAATATCCGGTGATTGCGGATGATCTCCTTGAACCGGGACAGGTCGTCGGTCTTGGCCATCATGGTTCCCTCGTCCTCTTCCAGCACGGCCTCCGGGAATAAGTTGAGAAGGCAGCGGCGCACCCTCTCCGCTTCCTCGGTAGGATACAATCTGGCACTGGCTAACACCTCGACCATCAGGAATGGATAATTTGAGAAACTATTTAAAATGGGGGCGGCATGAGAAGGTCGGATGCGCAGCAAGGTCGTTGAGGCCCTGGCCAATGACGGTTATCTTCTGGACCAGGAGGCCGAGGAGTTCATTCTGTCACAACCATCACCCTTACAGTTCGCCCGCCAGGTCATCCCTCAGATCCAGTACCAGCCGCTGGTGGTCACCTTGCGCGATCTGCGCACGGTGGTCCGCGTGGACGCCCCCCGGCTGGAGACAATTGTGCGCCCGGAACCGGCAACCGTGCGCCGGATCGGCGAGGTGCAGGTGATGAAGGACATCACCGCGCAATCCGATTGCCTGGCGTCGGTCGAAGGCTTCGCCCGCTACTTCCAGGACCGCTTCGCCAATCTCAAGGCGCTCCTGCTTCGCAGGCGGGACATGATGGGCGCCATATCCATCCAGAGGGCTATGGACCCCAACAAGCTGCAGGCCGACGAGGTCAAGGTCATCGGGATGGTCAACGAGGTGCGGGAGACCCGCTCCGGGGAGAAGATCATCGAGCTGGAGGATGACACCGGACGCATGACGGTCATGGTGCCCAAGGACAACAAGGTGGCCAAGGACTCCGTCCTGCAGGACGAGGTCATAGGCGTCGTGGGCAAGATGTCCCGCCGGGACCGGAAGCTGATCCTGAAGGACCTGATCCGCCCGGACGTTCCCTTCAGTTCGGGAATGGAGGTAACGGATTCCACGGCGCAGGTGGCCTTCATGTCCGACGTGCACGTGGGCAGCAATACGTTCCTTGAGGAAAGGTGGAAGAACATGGTATCCTGGCTTCAGGACGAGGCCAAGAACCTGGACATTCGTTACGTGGTCATCCCGGGGGATTGCGTGGACGGGGTGGGCGTGTTCCCGGACCAGGAAGAGGAGCTGGTCATCGAGGACATCATAGACCAGTACCGGGCCATGGCCGAGCACCTCAAGGACATACCGGACGACATACGCATCGTTATGCAGCCGGGCAACCACGACATGGTCCGGCCGGCGGAGCCGCAGCCGGCGCTGAGCGAGGAGGTGGCCAAGCTGTTCGATTCCAACATCCTGCAGATAGGCAACCCCGCCTACCTGAAGATCGAGGGACGTACGATATTGTCCTATCATGGCAAGAGCTTCGACGACCTGGTGAACGGAATTAAGGGTTTATCGTACTCCGATCCGCTCAAGGCCATGGTGGAGATGCTGAAAAGGAGACACCTGGCTCCCGCGTACGGCGGCAAGACGCCCTTCGCCCCGGAGAGGAAGGACTACATGGTCATAGACGAGGTGCCGGACATCTTCGTCACCGGCCACGTGCACGGCGCCGGCGCTTCGTTTTACAACGGGATCAGGCTGATCAACGCCTCGACGTGGCAGGACCAGACCTCCTTCCAGAAGATGCATAACTTCGTGCCAGACCCGGCCAAGCTCACCCTGGTGCACCTAGGCACCGGAAAAATGGCCGTGGCCGACTTCTGAGAAAAATTAAAAATATGGGTTCCTAGGCTAAGGGATTAATGTACACCACCCCGCCCCAGGACGAGGATGGCGCCGATGTTTTCATAAAGAGCGTTTTGAACGGAAACCGTAAGTGGATGGCCAATTATCGTCTGCCTCCGGTGAACGGTTCGGCCAAGGCGGTCGTGCTCACCTGCATGGACTCCCGCATACCGCCGCTGGAGATGCTTGGACTTGCTCCAGGCGAGGTGTTCATCATCAGGAACGCCGGGAATTCGATCACTCATGACACGCTGCGCTCGCTCCTGATCTGCCTGACGGTCATGCAGTGCCGGAACGTGTTGGTCGTTGGCCACAGCAGCTGCGGCATGCGCTCCTCCGGAGGACTGGACGAGCGGGTGGCGGGCGCCGTGGACGTCGACGCGCTATCCGAGGTTCTCGAGGAGGATGTCGCCGATGTCAGGTCCTGGCTGGGGTTCTACGAACCGCACGAGAGGGAATGGGCCATAGGACAGGCGGAACTCCTTCAGGAGATCGTTAAAAAGGTCATGCCCGGCGTTGCGGTCAGAGTACGTTCCGCCCTCTACCATCTGGAGGACGGCCGCCTGGAGATGCTTGGTCAACCATTCCAGAAGTAGAACATCAGCACGTAGCCCATTAGGAGCATGAAAAGGGAAATGAGCCAGGTCCATTTGAGCAGAAAGGCCCTTTTTTTCCCTGGCGTTCCAAAGAGTTTGTCGAACATCATCCGCGCGCTTCCGCCTTCTGCTTGACGCGCTTCAGCCGGAAGGTGTTCTCCCTCTCCATCTCCTCCAGGCGGAGACGGATGAAGGCCTCGGATTCCTGCAGCTCGGGGATGACCTTGAACTCCAGGGCGTTGACGCGGCGCTTGGTCTTCTCCACCTCGTCCAGGATCTTCTTCATGGTGGTCTCGATCTCCGCGGCCTCGATGATCGTTCCGACCAGGTTCTCGAAGGCCTTGGCCGCCTCGTCGATGTAGACGGAGGTGCCGATGACGCCATAGCCGCGCTGGTCCATCGGCGTGCGGATCGAATTGGCCTCGATCTCCGGCACCACTATGCCCATGATGTTCTTGGACCGGAGGGAAAGCTCGGGATGGGTCTTCAGGGCGAAGGCGGCGCTCTGCACGGCTATCGCGCCGTCGACGGCTTTAGCGACGGCGATGCTGCGCATGGCTTCCGCGTAATCGCGGTTGACCTTGTCCCGGATGTCCTTGGCCTGCTCGAGGATCTTGAAGAACTCCATGATCAGACCGTCCCGCTTCATCTTGAGGATCTTGTAGCCGGACTTGGTCAGCTTGATCTTCTTCTTGATCTCCAGCAGTTCGGAGCGGGTCGGTTTGACGTCGGCGGTAGGCATCTCAATCCTTCTTGCGGTACTTCGGGTGGTACTTCTCGATGTACTTGCGGTCTATCCTGGTCAGCTGCCTCTCGTCCAGTGAGGCCAGGATCTCCCACATCAGGTCGAGGGTGCCCTCGATGGTGCGGTCCTCGTCACGGCCCTGCTGCACGATGCGCTTCTCGAAGTCATCGGCGAACTCCAGGAACTTGCGGTCCCTCTCGGACAGCGCTTCCTTGCCGACGATGGCGACGAGACCGCGAAGATCGCGGCCCTCAGCGTAAGCGGCGTAGCACTGGTCGGAGACGGCCTTGTGGTCTTCCCTGGTGCGTCCGGGACCGATACCCTCGTTCATCAGACGGGACAGGGAGGAACCGACGTCAATGGGCGGGTAGATGCCTGCCCTGAGCAGTTCTCTCTTGGCCACGATCTGCCCTTCGGTGATGTAACCGGTAAGGTCGGGGATGGGGTGGGTGATATCCTCACCAGGCATGGACAGGATGGGGATCTGGGTGATGCTTCCCTTCTTGCCCTTGATCCTCCCGGCGCGCTCGTAGATACCAGCGAGGTCGGTGTACATGTAGCCGGGGTAACCGCGGCGACCAGGAACTTCCTCACGGGCGGCGCCTATTTGGCGCAGGGCCTCGCAGTAGTTGGTCAGGTCGGTCAGGATGACCAGCACGTGCATGTCCAGTGTGAAGGCGAGGTACTCGGCTGTCGTCAACGCCAGCTTCGGGGTGATGATCCTCTCGATGGCCGGATCATCCGCCAGGTTCAGGAAGACGACGGCTCTTTTCAGGGCGCCGGTCCTCTCGAAGTCCTTCATGAAGTACTGGGCTTCCTCGTTGGTGATGCCCATTGCGGCGAACACCACGGCGAAGTCCTCAGAACCCCCGAGAACCTTGGCCTGCCTGGCGATCTGCAGGGCGATCTCGTTGTGCGGGAGACCGGAGGCGGAGAAGATCGGAAGCTTCTGACCGCGGACCAGGGTGTTCATCCCGTCGATGGTCGAGATACCGGTCTGAATGAACTCGGACGGGTTGTCCCTCGCCCACGGATTGATGGCGGCGCCGATGATCTCCAAGCGGTCCTCGGGGACGATAGCGGGGCCACCGTCCAAGGGCTTGCCGGACCCGGAAAGTATCCTGCCGAGCATGTCCTTGTTCACTGGCATCTTCATCGTCTCGCCCAAGAAGCGGGCCCCGGCGGTGCGCGGGATGCCGGAGGTTCCTTCGAACATCTGGATGACCACGATCTCGTCGGAGGAATCGAGCACTTGACCCATTCTCTCGGTGCCGTTCGGTAGCGTAACGACGGCCAATTCGTTGTATCCCACGGGCTCGGTCTTCTCCACGAAGACAAGCGGCCCGGCGATCTGGGTGATGGAACGGTATTCCTTGGATGTCATTTACTTACCTCCCAGGGCTTCGAACTCCTTCTCCATGGTCTCGGCGATGGCCTTCAGCTCGGCCTCGATGTTGTCCTCGAACTTGGACTTGGCCAGGCGGTTGCGCAGGTTCATGTTGGCGATGGCCTCCACGGAGACCTCGTTCTCCACGGCCTTGGAGGCGTAGATGGAGAACCGGTTGATCAGCTTCAGGTAGGTGTACTGCCTGCTCATAGGCGAGTAGGTGTCCACCGGGTGGTAGGCGTTCTGCTGCAGGAATATCTCACGGATCATCCTGGTGATCTCCAGGGTCAGCTTCTGCTCGTCCGGCAAGGCGTCGGAACCGACCAGCTGCACGATCTCCTGAAGCTCGGCCTCCTTCTGCAGAAGCCCGACCGCCCAGTTGCGCAGCTCGGGGAAGTCCTCGGCCACGTTCTTCTTGTACCAGCCGTCCAGCTGGCCGGAGTACAGAGAGTAGGACGTGAGCCAGTTGATGGCCGGGAAGTGCCTCCTCTCCCTCAACTTGGTGTCGAGGGCCCAGAAGACGCGGACGATACGCAGGGTGTTCTGCGTGACCGGCTCGGACAGGTCACCGCCGGGAGGCGAAACGGCCCCGACGACGGAAATGGACCCGGTCTTTCCTGACAGAGCTACCACGCTGCCGGCCCTCTCGTAGAACTCGGACAGCCTGGCGGACAGGTACGCGGGGTAACCTTCCTCACCGGGCATCTCTTCCAGCCTGGAGGAGATCTCCCTCATGGCCTCGGCCCACCTAGAGGTCGAGTCGGCCATCAGAGAGACGTTCAATCCCATGTCGCGGAAGTACTCGGCGATGGTCATGCCGGTGTAGACGGAGGCCTCACGGGCCGCCACGGGCATGTTGGATGTGTTGGCGATAAGAACGGTCCTGTTCATCAGGGGCTTGCCGGTCTTGGGGTCCTTCAGTTCCGGGAAGGACGTCAGAACCTCGGTCATCTCGTTGCCGCGCTCGCCGCAACCGATGTAAACGACGATCTCAGCGTCTGACCACTTGGCCAGCTGCTGCTGGGTAACCGTCTTTCCGGTTCCGAAACCGCCGGGGATGGCGGCCGTCCCGCCCTTGGTCAGGGGGAAGAACGTATCGCAGACCCTCTGTCCGGTGATGAGCGGTTCCTCGGGGGCCGTCTTCTTGGCGAAGGGCCGGCCACGGCGGACAGCCCACTTCTGCATCATTCTGACCTCCTTTCCGTCGATGACCGCCACGATCTCGTCGACGGTGAACTCGCCGGACTTGATCATGTCCACGGTGCCGCTGATGCCCGGGGGCACCATGACCTTGTGGGTGATGGCGCGTTCCGGAACGGTACCGATGATCTGTCCCTCGGTAACCTTGTCGCCCTGCTTCACCACGGGGGTGAAGGGCCATTTCAGGTTGTGGTCCAGACCGGGGGCGGTAACTCCCCTCTCGATGAAGTTGCCCATCTTTTCCATAAGGACGGGCAACGGCCTCTGGATACCGTCATAAACGCTAGACAATAGGCCGGGTCCCAGCTCGGCCACGAGGGGCTGCTCGGTATCGACGACCTTCTCTCCCGGTCGCACGCCTGAGGTATCCTCATACACCTGAATGATGGTCTTGTCGCCCACGATCTTGATGACCTCTCCCATGAGCTGTTCCTTGCCCACCAGGATAACGTCGTACATCCTAGGCGAAATGCCGACCGCCGTAACGACAGGCCCTGCAACTCTATAGATCACGCCTTCCTTTCCCATGTCAAACCCCTCAATTAGTTTTGTACAGATCAACACCGATGGCCCGCTTTACCTTCTCCCTGAGGTCGCTCTCGGCCTTGCCCACCATCACCACGACGGGGGCGATGTTCTCAGTTATCTTCCTCCTCGCGTTGGGGCTCAAGAGCTCCAGGTCGGAGGAATCGATCGCTAGCACGCCAATGCTGCTGTCAGCTATGAGCTCCAGCGCCTTGGCCTCGTAATCCTTGGGTTTAGCGGTGTAAATGCGCTTCACGCCGCCCAGCCGGAATCCCAACACGAACTCGTCGCTGCCTAATACTGCAATGTCCATCACATCACCAACAGCTTCTTTATCTGGTCCGGCCCCAGATCGCTCTCCTTGCATCTCGCGATTATCCTGATGTTGTCGACTTCCTGCTTCTTCCTGAGCATATAGTCCATGATCGGCAGGACCGACAGCGGATAGATATGCGAGAACTTTCCCGAACTCCGCAAGAGGTGGCGCTGCATCGCCAGGCTTACCAGGCTCAGCGAGCCGGTCTGCTTGTACGACTCTAGCGCATCTTTGATGTCCGCGTAAAATGAAAACTTGGTGAGACCGCCCATCAGGCGTTCCATGTTCTCCGCCTTGCTGAGCTCCTCCAGAGCCTCGATCTCCAGTTCTTCCCCGCCCTCGATGAAATATTTCTCCGGTGCCTTCGGGGTAAGCCCTTCCTTCTTGAGCTTAAGGAGCGTCATCAGGTTGGTGACGTCCACTTCCTTGCGTAAGAACTGCTTGAACAGTTTCTCGGGCCTGCCTCGGCATTTCACACATGCCAGGACCTCGGCGTAATACAGCTTGTCCAGGTAATCCTCTATAGGAGCCAGTGTTTGAGTGTTTTGGTACTCCTCCATGACCTCGTCGGGGATTACCAGACCCTGGGTCTCCTTCAGTTCCTTAAGGACCGCTTCCACGTTCTCTTGGGATATCAAGAGGTTGATGTATCCCTCGTCGAATTTGCCAGCCGCGACTATGTCCTCCTGGATATCCTCCGTGGAGGCCCCATAATACTTTCCGCGGAGCACGGTCTTGATGTTCCAATAGTCCCATCGCATCAGGTAGCGCTCCAACGTATTGTGGAGGTCCCCTTTGCTGTAGCTCAGGATGTCCGTGAACACCCTGGCCAAATTCCTGCTGGTGCCGAGCTCGATGAGATTCACACCGTCATACTTGGTGGCCAGCTCGGTCATCTCGACCTGATACTGTGTCTCACCAAGGAAGCGGCCGATCTCGTTCAGGTCCATCAGCATTAGCTTGGGGTAGTTGTCCTTCGAGATGAGCAGGCTCTTCTTTGCTTTGACCCTGGCGGTCACGTATGCATAGTTACCCTTGCTACCCCAGATAGACAACATCCTTTCACCCGAACAATATGTTTGAGACGTTCTTCAGTTCCCGGTCCCAAACATTCTCCAGGAGGACCCGGAAGCGGTAGTCCAACCGAACGTTGCCCGAGGCGTCCTCCAGGATCAGCCCGGCCTCCATGTCGGTCTCTTCCACCTTTCCCAGACCCGTCACTCCACTGATCAACTTGGACTCGCCCCGAGGGCAGTAGACCTTGGGGGACTGGATGACGGTCTTCCCGCCATCCAGAATCTTGCGGTACATCCTGCCCCGGTTTCCTTCGTCCATGTCGAGTAGTGAGCTAAGGGCCACCTGGAACGATCTGTCCATCACATCCTTTTTGGCGTTCAGGACGATCCTTTTCGCTTCGAGCTCGGCACTGGATATCTCCTGTTGTTTGAGGCGCTTCAGTGCGGTCTCCAGCTCTTTCTGCTGGGCCAGCCTCTTCGCGGCTATCTTGTCGTCAGCCTGCTTGAGGATGGGGACCCGCTCCTTCTCCGCCTCTTGGAGAAGCGCTTGCGCTTTCTGCTTCGCGCCCTCCATCACACTGTCGATTACTTCATCCAATGCCATGCGTCGGCCTCTTATCCTTTATCAATTCGTCTGTTCTGCAATGATCACATGTTGAGCCAGAGCAGAATCGCAACGACCATACCGAAGATAACGATGGTTTCCGGGATAACGGTCAGGATCAGACCCTTACCGAAGAGCTTCTCGTTCTCGGCCATGGCACCCACGGCTGCGGAGGCGATCTCCTTCTCAGCCCATGCCGATGCCAATCCAGTCACTGCCACTGCTACGGCTGCACTCATTGCTATCAAACCTGCGTCTGCCATTTTACTCACTTACTCCGTTTTTCTCTGTCGTATACTTACGAATCACTTTGAGGGGTTTGAACTCCACACCGCCGCCCTCGTAGAACTTCATGAAGAACTCCACGTAGTGCAACCTGAGGCTGTGCAATCCGGCCGATATGATGGCCAGCACGAATATGGTCAGGTGGCCGATCAGGAAGATTCCCAATGCGGCGATGAGCATAACAGTGTCACCGCTGTTCGAACCTAGGACGTGGAAGTCGTGCCCCCACATCACTTCGAACGCGATGGTGTTGAAGGCCAGGGCCAGACCGGCCTTGGACATCCCTATGGCGCCCAGACGAGTGTAGGATATGATGTTACCCATCAGTCCGGGCAGCTCCAATATTGCTCCCGCGCCCTCTCCAAGGTAGGCCATGACCACGCCGGCCAGCATGAGCGGGATGGCGATGAGCATTCGTATATCGGTGATCTCCACGGAAAGCCCGCGTATCATGGCGTCGACCATGAACAGCAGGAGCAGCGCCCCACCGATGAGGATCATCAGCCAGCTGATCTTCTCCATGATGGCGTGCTTCAGGCCGTACCTGATGGCCTTGTTGTAGAAGCCGATGCAGAATCCCATGAACAGGTGGGCTATACCGATCCACACGGTCATGTATAGAATTTCCTTCACGTTGTGCAGCTTGCTGTAGATGCCCAGGGGTATCTCGAAGCCGCCGATAGCGATCTCGTGAGGAAGTTCAATGCCTAGCAAAGAGGACCAGCTCATGTCGTGGTGCTGCTCAGCGAAGTGGATACCATAGGCTTCCCCGAACAGGAACATGCCGAAGATGGATGCCCATATCCCTCCGAACAACAGCAGGGTGGATATGGTCCTCCACTCGTTGGTGACACATTTCTTGAGACCGATCCAACCAAGGATTATGAATGGAATCCCGTATCCGATATCGCCCACCATCAGACCGAAGAAGATGGGCAGCGTTATCATCATGGTAAATGTGGGGTCAAGCTCCCTATACTTCGGGGTCGAGAGCATCTGGGCCATGAACTCGAACTTCTTCACGACCCTGTTGTTCTCCAACTTGGAGGGGATCTCCTCCACCTTGGCCTCGTGGTGCTCCTCGGACTCCTCGTGGTGGTCGTGGGACTCCCGACGGGACATGACCTCCAATGCTTCGATGTGGACCTTGCCGCCGAGCTTGGCAGTTATGGCCTTCTCCACCCGAGGCATCTCGGAGGTGGGTACCCAAGCGTCCATGGCGAAGGTGTAATCGGTGGTCCCTACGCGCAGGGGCGTCTCCGCCTTCTCCACGATTATGCTGAGGTGCTCATCGGCGGCCTTGACGAACGTGGCATGCTTGTCCTTGAGCTCGTCCAGCTTCTTGACCGCATCATCCAGGCCGGACCTGAGGGCGGTTAGCTCCTCCTCGACCTTGGCCACCAGCTGCGTCGGGGAACCGGAGCCGGACGGGACCGGGATATCGGTGTAGCCGAACTGGACCAATGCCTTCTGCGCCTCGTCGGCCTGGGCCTTGGCCGTGAAGACGGCCACGAAGTCGGCGTTTTCGGAAACGAAGACCTCGCTCTGCGGCGCGGCGGCCTTGAGCGCGGCGGTGGGGTCTCCGCGGACCTTGCCAGTGAAGACCTTAAGTGAATCGTAATCACGGTATAGTTCCAGGTCGAGCGGCAGCGCCTGGAAGTTCTGCAGGACGGCCTTATCGGCCTCCAGCTCATTGATGCGGGCGGTCACCTTGTTCTTGGACTCGGTTGCCCCGGTGATCTCGGCCTCCAATGAGATGATGGTCGAGGCCAGGTCCTTCTCTATCTCAGCGATGTCCATCTGTCCCCGGACGTCCATGTCGTCCAGGCCCATGTCCTTCTCCAGCGACCGGAGCTTCAGCAGCTTCTGGGAAGCGTCGGAGGACTCTGGCAGGGGAGCTCCGAGCGATAGACCCTCCTCCTCCGCGCTGAAATCTATTATGTGGGCTGACTCGAGCTGGTACAACACCTCGATGGTGTCCTTCAATGCTCCTCGGGATCCTACAATGAGGACCCTAGTCATTTGTTTTGGCTGCAACATCTATAGTCCTCTCGAAGCTCTTCATGAGGTGAGTGATGACGTTGGGGACCTTGGCCTCGGCCTTGGTCTTTATGGCCGCGGCCTCTTCCGTTCCCTTCTTCAGGTAGGCCTGCTTCTCAGAGGCGATGTTCTCGCGCTCCTTGGCGAACCTGGAGTCGTATTCGGCCCTAAGCTTCTCGTCGGCTTCGTTCACGCGGGTGGCGGCCTCGCGGCGAGCGGAGGTTATGGTGGCCCTCTGCTTGTCTTCCGCCTCCTTGACGATCTGTTGCGCCTTGGACTCGGCGTCTTTTACTTGGAGAAGAATGTCAGATCTGTTCACAGGTGTCTCCCCGGAAGGTTGTTCTGGGAATTTAATCAAAGTATATAAACAATTTGCTAATCCGGGCCCGATTGGCTGATAAAATAAGCTTCGGGGGTCAACAATAGTGATTCCTTCTAGGAATTTTCAATTCGATGCCAGCATTTGAATGTCAAAAATTAGCATAGGAATCGGCCGCGCTTTAATAAATGATAATAAAATTATAAATTATATAGTTATAATAACGGCCTCTCGTAACGCCTAACCGTGATCCCCGCCTCTTCCAACATCTGTTTCGATAGCTCGTCCACGTACGTGTCTAGGTAGACGATCTCCTCGATCCCGGCGTTGAGCAATATTTTCGAGCATAGCACGCAGGGGAAGTTGGTGGTGTAGACCGTCGCTCCCTTGATGCTCACGCCGAAGTACGCCCCCTGAATGACGGCGTTCTGTTCGGCGTGCACTCCGCGGCACAGCTCATGCCTGGTGCCGGATTCCACGTTGTTCTGCTGGCGCACGCAGCCCACCTCTTCGCAATGCCGCAGACCGCGCGGCGCGCCGTTGTACCCCGTGGTCAGGACCCTCTTCTCCTTGACTATGACCGCGCCGACCTGGCGGCGCAGGCATGTGGAACGGGTGGCCACCAGCTCGGCCATGCGCATGAAGTAGGTGTCGTTGTCCGGCCTGTTGCTCATCGCTCCCGCATGCGGCCGCGTGATATTAATTCCTTGTTCGGCACTCTTAATTACAGGTAAGTTGGTAAAGTGCTCCGTTGTCCGACATGTCTGGTAAGCTGTTGAAGGCGCTCAAGCAGTACAAGGTGCTGGTCGGAGGGCTTCTGATCATCGCCCTGCTCTTGTTGGCGGTGTTCGTCTACGCGGGCATGTGGCCTCCGGTGTACGTCGTGGAATCGGCGAGCATGCAGCACAGCGACGACCGCAGTTTCATCGGCACCATCGACACGGGGGACCTGGTCATCGTCAAATCCTCGGACGGTTCTGACGTACGAACGTACGTGGAGAGCTACCTGGACGGGCATCGCACCTTCGGCGATTACGGCGACGTCATCGTTTACGAGCGTTACGGGCGATCGGACTATACCCCGATCATTCACCGGGCCATGCTGCGCCTGGAGTATAACTCCACGTCGAGCAGCTTCGATGCGCCTTCCCTGGCCGCCCTGCCGGATGACAAGTGGGCGAACGGGATTTTAGAAGAGGGCCGGTGGTGGAACCTCACCGATGCGGTGGAGGTCTATGACGTCGGATACAAGTCGGCCGTGCTTAGAGTGGACCTGTCCTCGCTGCTGGATTACTACGCCGACCGGAACCTGGACCATGACGGCATTATCACCATGGGCGACCACAACATCATATTCACCGGCGGACAGTACGTCGGCATATACGACCAATCCACCTCCGCCATCTGCCGCGAGCCGGTGATGGACGAATGGATAGTCGGAGAGGCCAAGGCCGAGCTTCCCTGGCTCGGTTTGATAAAGCTGTGGGTGAACGGCAATATGCCGGCCAACACCCCGCAGAACAGCAAGACCGGCATCGTGGTGGTCCTGGCCTTGATCATCGCGGTCCCCCTGGCCCTGGACCTGACCGGCCTGATGCTTCAGAAGCGCGGCATCGACGTCTGGGCCAGGATCAAGGATAAGCTGCGCCGCAAGAAGTGATCACATCAAGGTGGTCTGGTTCTTCAGCTTGTAGTGCTTCAGCCCGAGGAACACCTCGTCCTCCTCCAGCACCTTCTTCGTCTCCGCCAGAGGAACGCCCAGGTCTATCTCCTTGGTCCGTCCTCCGCGTCCGAACGAGCGAACGCGGGCGTGAATTATGCCCATCATGTCCAGCTCGGATATGAGGTCGGTGATCCTCCTTTGCGTCAACGGCCCCATTCCAAGGATGCGCGAGGTCTCCTTGTAAGTCTCGTACACGTCCCCGGTGGTCAGCTTCTCCGTTCCCCGCTCGACGTTGGTGACTATGCACATGAGGACCAGCTTGGATTGCGTCGGCAACGTTCGAATGGCCTCGCTCACGCAGTCCAGCTCCATCTTGTTCTTGGCTTTCAGGACGTGAAGCTCCTGCACCTTCTCCGAGTTGTCCCTTTCCGCTATCTCCCCGGCAATGCGCAGCAGGTCCAGGGCGCGCCGGGCGTCCCCGTGCTCCTGGGCGGCCAAGGCGGCGCACAGGGGTATCACGGCCTCTTCGAGCACCCCCTCGTCAAAGGCTAACGACGAACGTTGCCGCAGGATGTCCTTCAGCTGGTCGGCGTTGTAGGGCGGGAAGACCATCTTCTCTCCCTCCATTCTAGAGCGGACGCGGGGGTCCAGCATCTCGGTGAAGAGCAGATCGTTGGAAATGCCTATCACCGACACCCGGGCCTTCCTCAGGTCGTCGTTTATCTTGGAAAGGTGATAGAGCACGTCGTCCCCGCTCTTGTACACCAGCTTGTCTATCTCGTCCAGGGCGATGATGATGACGTGGTTCTGCTCGTCCAGCTTGTCCCGGAGCATGTTGTAGACCTGCATTATGCTTAGTCCGGTGAAAGGTATGCGCTGATCGAAGTCCTTGACGAACTGGTTGCCGATGTTCTGCAGAACACCGTAGGAGGTGTCCACCACCTCGCAGTTCATGTAGATGAAGGTGACCTTGGCCTCCTCGCCCCCGGCCTTCTTGATCTCGTTGCCGATGAACTTGACGCAGGCGGTCTTGCCCGTGCCCGTTTTCCCGAAGATGAGGATGTTGCTAGGACGCTCGCCCTTCAAAGCGGTCACCAGCACCGAAGCGAGGGAGTTGATCTCCTCCTGGCGGTGCGGCAGTACGTCCGGTATGTAAGAGGGGCGCAGGATCTCCCGGTTGTTCTTCTTGAAGATCTGCCTGCGGTCCATATGCTGAGTGAATATGTTGGATTCCATGATGCCCCTCTCGACCCTCTCGAACGGATGAAGGTCATGCGAAGTAAGGAAAAGGACATTATGCGTCTATTTACTAGAACCTTACTTTTATCCCTTAACATGGAAGTAAGAAAGGGCGATGCTTCCGTTCCAGATGACACCCCCACCCCTTTGTTTCATATGGAACGCCTTTAGGGTCTGTTACCAAATAAGGTAAATGAGGGGGAGGGGATGGGGGTGCGAGGATCGCTTGCATTGAAGAAGGGCGTGCTGATAAGCCTGGACCGGGACACGGAGGAGATAGAGGAGCTTTGCCGGTCGGCGGACATCGATATTCTATACGTAGTGATGCAAAGGCGCACCAGGCCCGATAAGACGCATTTCCTGGGAAGGGGTAAGTTCAACGAGATGAAGGAGCTGCTGGTCGAAAGGCCGGTTGACGCAGTGGTCATCAACGGCGAGCTCAATCCGTCCCAGCACTTCAACCTGGAGAACGGTTTGAAAGTTGAGTGCTTGGACAGGATCGCCGTCGTTCTCGATATCTTCACCAGCAGGGCGGAGGGGCGCGAATCGAAACTGCAGGTGGAGCTGGCCCGTTTGCGTTATCAGGTGCCTTTGATGAGGGAATGGGTGCACAGCGCCAAGGCCGGCGAGCACCCTGGATTCCTGGGAGGCGGGGAGTACCAGGTGGATGTTTATTACAACATGATCCGGCGCAGGATAGCTCAGATCGACGAGGAGCTCAGGTCCCTGGCCAGGGATGGCGACCTTCGGAGGGGGATGCGCCGCTTCAAGGGCTTCCGGACGGTATGCCTGGCCGGCTACACGAATGCTGGCAAGTCCTCCTTGATGAGACGGCTGACCGGGGAGGAGGTTCTGGTGGCCGACCGGATGTTCTCTACTCTAGGCACCACCACCAGACGGGTCGGTTCCTCCAAGATACTGCTTACCGACACGGTCGGATTTCTGAAGGACCTTCCTCACTTCATGGTCGAGTCGTTCAGGAACACCCTGCAGGACGTCTTCACCGCCGATCTGGTGGTCCTGGTCATAGATTCTTCGGAGCCGCTTTTCAACGTAAGCTCCAAAGTTATGGCTGTTCAGGATATCCTCGGAAAAGGGATGCTTAACGGAAAGATGCTTGTGGCATTGAACAAGATGGACCAGGACCCCGACCGCCTCACGGAGATGATCACCACCATTCACGATGTCCTCGATCCTTTGGCCGTTATAGGCGTTTCTGCGGTTACCGGTGAAGGGATAGACGAGCTGCTGGATGCCATGAATTCCTTTTTCCGTCCTCCGGTCCTTGTTCATTTTAAGGCCGAGAACGGAACGAGGGCGGCGACGGAGATATCCCGGCTTTATGATGATTACTTCGTGGAGTCGGTAATCTATTCCAACATGGCTGAGGTCACCTTCAGATGTCATGAGGACGATCTGGAAAAGGTCATGGATAGGTTATATTCATTGCCTGGAATAAAGGACGTTTCAAGTGCAGTTGAATCGAGGTATAGTAGATAGATAATCGATTTTTATTGATTATATTATATATAGTTAAAAACTATTAAAAAACGCCCTTCTTATCAAAAAATCGATCGTCCAGAGAACGAGGAAGAGAAAAAAGCTCCATAGGAAACGATGGGGTCCCCCTCTATTTCACTCCCATGTCCTTCTTCTTCTTAGCTAGAAGCTCATCATACTTCGCGGGCAGGCGCCAAGCAGCATACTCGATATCGTCGAGAGAACGAACGAAAACGGCCTTGCTCTTCTCCTCCAACAGCGTACCGAACCTCTTCATCCTCTGAAAAATGGATATAATCCAGACCACGCCAACTATCAGAGCGATCACTCCGACGAACCCAGCATAGAACCCCCATCCTTTCAGGTCCACGGCCCAATCCAATGCGTCAGATATTCCTAGCAACAAAAGAGCGGCTCCTAGCACGGTCATCAGGAGCGAAAGCTCCAGACCCCTTTCCACGTTGAACGGCTTGGACATGGTGGGGGGAAAACGAAAATTCAAGTATTCAACGTTTCACCTTAGTGAAAGTTACTTTAAGGCCCAACCCGCTCGCCGGAACAGCATGTTCGTAGCCTTCGACGACACCGATTCCCTGGAATCGATGTGCACCACCTTCCTCGCCACCGAGATGATCAAGGCCCTCGGCGTGTATGACCTGATAGGCCTGCCGCGATTGGTAAGGCTGAATCCCGCGGTCCCCTGGAAGACCAGGGGGAACGGGGCGCTCTGCATACGCTTCGGCGTCGGCCGTGGGGAGGCCGACATGATCGGGGAGATCGACGGCGCTCCTGTCTACAGTTACAAGAGGATATACGAGGAGGCCGACCGAGATCTCGTTCTGGACGTGGCGGAGAAGATCGTCGGCAAGTGGTCCAGGACCACGGAGGGTGCCAGTCCCGGCCTGGTGGTCAGCGAGAAAAAGCCGGCGCAGAGCCTGTATTGGAACGCGGTCCGGCAGATCGTCCGCAAGGAGGACACCCTGCAGGAGCTGCAGCGCATCGGCGCTGACATGGTAGGCTGGGAAGGCGGCCGGGGGATCATCGGAGCTTCCGCGGCCATGGCCTGGAGGCCCCACGATTCCACCTACGAGATCATAACATATAGGGAGAAGGAGAGATGGGGCACCCCGCGGTATCTCGACGACCTCTCGGTGAAGGACATGGACCTCCGATACCCGAGCACCTTCAACAACTTCGATCACCATACGGGAAGGAGGGCGATATCCCCGCACACGCCCTGCCCGGTGCTCTTCGGCGTCAGGGGGGACGACCCGAAGGAGCTCATGGCCGCGGTGTTCAGCCTGCGCTCGGAACCGCCCGCCCGCTGGATCATGTTCCTGAGCAATCAGGGCACCGACGACCATCTCATCCGTCAAGAACCCAACCTGCCGGACCGCTCATACGATTTCCTGGCCACCGTGAGCGGAATGCCGCGCACCGTCGCCGGGGGCCACGTGATCTTCCAGGTGGCCACATCGAAAGGGCAGCTGGACTGCGCGGCGTATGAACCCACCAAGGAGTTCCGGGACGTCGTGCGGGAGCTGAGGCCGGGCGACCGGCTGCGCCTCTTCGGCGAGCTCAGGGCGGAACCGAGAACGCTGAACGTGGAGAAGTTCCAGGTCATCTCTGCCGTTGCCGAGCAAAGAAAGGTGGCCAACCCCCGTTGCCCGGACTGCGGGGGACCAACGAAGTCCGTAGGGTCCGCGGGCGGTTTCCGCTGCAAGAAGTGCGGGAAGAAGAACGACCTCGAGCCGACCAGGGAAGAGGTGGCCAGGAACATCTCTCCAGGGTGGTTCGAACCGCCGGTGTGCGCCCGCCGCCACCTGGGTAAACCGCTCAAGCGCACGGGCCTGGAACGACATCAGCCGTAGGGCGTAATCGACATAGATTTATACCCCGTCGCTCTATGAGAAGAAAAACCCGACCAGCTGCCTGGCGGGGTGAAGGATCATGCAGGAAGTCGTCATCATCAGTGCGGCAAGGACCGCCATAGGCAAGTTCAACGGGACCATCAAGGACGTGCCGGCCACCCAGCTTGGAACGATAACCATAAAGGAGGCGGTCAAACGCTCCGGCCTGCAGCCGGAGGACATCGAGGAATGCCTGATGGGCAACGTTCTTTCCGCATCGTTGGGGCAGAACCCGGCAAGGCAGGCCGCCGTGGGCGCCGGTCTGCCGTACGAGATCGGTTCCACGACCATCAACAAGGTCTGCGGTTCCGGCATGAAGGCAGTGATGCTCGCAGCCAACGCCATCAAGGCCGGCGAGTACCAGGTCATCGTGGCCGGGGGCATGGAGAACATGAACGCCGCCCCCTACCTTCTGAAGCAAGCCCGCTTCGGCTACCGACTGGGCGACAACAAGATCGTGGACCACATGGTCCATGACGGGCTGTGGGACATATTCAACGACATGCACATGGGCATCACCGCCGAGGTCGTGGCGGAAAGGTTCGACGTGACCAGGGAGCAGGCCGACCTGCTATCTTTCCAGTCGCACCAGAAGGCCCAGAGGGCGCAGTCGGAAGGACGTTTTGACCAGGAGATCGTGCCGGTCGTCATCAAGGGAAGGAAGGGCGACACCATTTTCGACAAGGACGAGGGCATTCGCCCCGATACCACGCCCGAAGCGCTTGCGAAGCTCTCGCCGTCCTTCAAGAAGGATGGCATGGTCACCGCCGGGAACGCCTCGCAGCTCAGCGATGGGGCGGCCGCCCTGGTCGTTTGCTCGAGGGACTTCGCCGAGTCCAGGGGCATCAGGCCTCTGGCGGAGATCATGGGCTACGCCACCGGCGGAACCCGCCCGGAGTGGATCATGGAGGCCCCGATCCCGGCCACCCGCAAGCTGCTGGACAAGATGAACATGCAGATCGGGGATTTCGATCTGTTCGAGCACAACGAGGCGTTCGCCACCGCCTCCGTGGCGGTGCGCAAGGAGCTCGGCGTTCCGGAGGACCGCTTCAACGTGAACGGCGGGGCCATCGCCCTCGGGCACCCCATCGGCTGCTCCGGGGCCCGCGTTTTAACTTCCCTGATCTACGCCCTGAAGGACCAGGGAAAGAGCACTGGGCTGGCCACCCTCTGCCTGGGCGGAGGGAACGCGGTGTCCATGGCCATCCGCGTCTAAACCCCTTTACCAATACATTTTATAATGGCGATATCAATTATTGCCGATTCCAATGCCCAGTCTGGAACAGTTGCTGGCTCAGGTAGGGGCCCACCGGGACGAGATGGTCGAGGCCCTCAGCGAGCTCATTAGGATACCGGCCATCGGTCCGGAGAGCGGAGGGAGCGGCGAGCTGGAAAGGTCCCGCTACCTCAGGGACATCCTGGACCACTCCAAGTTCGACGACGTGGAGATGTACGACGCCCTGGACGAGAGGGTCCGGCTGCGGCTCAGACCGAACATCGTGGCCAAGAAGAAGGGAAAGACCGACCAAACGGTCTGGATCGTGGCGCACATGGACACCGTCCCGCCGGGCGACCTCAACTCCTGGAACACGCCGCCGTTCTCACCCCGTCTGGTCGACGGCAAGCTGTACGGACTGGGGACCGAGGACAACGGCCAGGCGCTCATCGCCGGGCTGTTCGCCGCGGAGACCTTGATGGGCATGGGCGTGGAGATGGAGCGCAGCCTCGGCCTGGTCCTGGTGGCCGACGAGGAGATGGGCAACGAGCGCGGCATAAAGTTCCTGCTCAAGGAAGGCGTGTTCAAGCAGGGCGACATAATGTTCGTTCCTGATCACGGCACGCCCCGCGGGGACGAGGTGGAGATAGCCGAAAAGCACATACTCTGGCTGAAGTTCACCGTCACCGGAAAGCAGGTGCACGCCTCCCGTCCCGATCTAGGCACAAACGCCATGCGCGTTGGGTCGGAGCTCATCGTTTTCCTGCAGGACTTCCTGCACCGCAAGTACAACGCTCGCGACGAGCTGTTCACCCCGGACCGCTGCACCTTCGAACCAACGAAGCGTCTGCAGACGGTGGGGAACGTGAACACCATACCCGGAGAGGACGTCTTCTACTTCGACTGCCGCATACTGCCGCAGTATGATATCGACGCGCTGCGCAGCGACATAACCGCCGTTCTGGACATCTTCGAGCAGAAGACCGGCACCGAGATCAAGATGGAGACGGTGCAGGAGACCCGCAGCGGTCCGCCGTCAGATCTGGAAGGGGAGGGCATGAAGGCCCTGAAGTGGGCCGTCAAACGGGTCAGGGGCATAGAGCCGAAGCCGGTCGGGATCGGCGGCGGCACCTGCGCCAACTTCTTCCGCCTGGCGGGAATGAACGCCTACGTCTGGCAGACCATCGAGGAGCTGGCGCACACGCCCAACGAGTACTGCGTCATAGACAATCTGGTCGAGGACACCAAGGTGTTCGCCGTTGTTCTGGCGGCGCTATGCTGCGGCAACCAGTTCCAGGCCTGAAAAACCTCTTCATTCCTTCTTTTCGTTGAACAGCCGGTCGATCATCCACTGGCTGTCGAACTTTATGATATCGTCATAGCCCTGCCCGGTGGACAGGAAGGCGATGGGCTTCTTGATGGAATGAGCTATGGACAGCGCGGCGCCGCCCTTGGCGTCGGTGTCTATCTTGGTCAAAATCACGACGTCGATGCCGATCTCCTTGTCGAAAGTGCGGGCCTGCTCGATCGCGTCGTTCCCAGCCAGGGAATCGCCGACGAAGACGGTGAGATGAGGTTTCACCACGCGCTTGATCTTCTTCATCTCGTCCATGAGGTTGGCGTTGGTCTGCATTCGGCCGGCGGTATCGACAAGAACGACGTCCTTCTTGCGGGCCTTGGCGTGTTCAAGCGCATCGTACGCCACGGCCGCCGGGTCTCCCCCGGCCTGGTGCTTTATGACCTTGCTTCCCAGACGGTCGGCGTGGATCGATATCTGCTCGATCGCCCCGGCCCGGAAGGTGTCAGATGCCGAAAGAACGACACTGAGGCCCTGCCCCTGCAGGCGCTTGGTAAGCTTGGCTATGACGGTCGTCTTGCCAGTGCCGTTTATCCCGAGGAACATGACGATGACCGGTTTCTCGTGCGCCGCTATGAACGAATCGAAATCGTACTCGCTTCCCTTGAGAACGGCGCGCACGGCGTTCTTCAGGGCCAGCTCTATGGCGTCCTCCACCCGGTACGAACGATCAACGCGCTTGCCCAGAAGGTCCGCCCTGACGGACGCTTTGATCTCCTCGACAATGGGGAGGGCGACGTCCGCCTCTAGAAGAACAAGTTCCAATTCCCAGAGCAGGTCGTCAAGGTCCTTCTCCGAGATCTTCTTCCCGGAGTCGCCGACGACCTCCTCGACCTTGGCCGAAGGCTCGATCTCCTTCTTGCTGAGGCCGAGGATCTTCTTCAGGGAATCGAACATGGCCCTATCACTTCAGGCCCTGCTGCATCCTCTGGTATTCCTGCTGGACCATCTGGGAGAGCTGCTGCATCTTCGATTCGACGACGGTGCGGCTCTCGCTGATCTTCTTCATGGCGTCCATCAGCTCACCGATGCGCGTCTCGACGGTGGCGATGGCGTCCTCCATCGGCTTGTCCAGGGAAACGCCAGTGCCAACTCCCACCAGCACGCGGTCGCTGCGGACGATGGAGGCGTAGACGTAAGCGCTGCCTCCCACCGGCATGAGGACCTCCTCGCCCGGCTGGCCCTTGGCCACCGCTTCCAGAGTGTCCTTGGCCCGGGAATAGTCCTCCAGGGACATCTGCAAGAGCTGGCCCTGCTCGTTGATCGCCTCAAGTTGGGCCTTGTAGGCCTCAAGGGCGCCCATGGCCTGGCGCATCTCTTGCTCGTTCATCACTTCTCACCGATCTGGTGCTTCACGATCGGGTCGGTCACGTCAGCGGCCGCCAGCGGCTTGACCTCGGCTAGGGCGATCTCTTCCCGCCTCTTGCGGTGCTTGCTGCCCAGGTCGGACAATACTTTCTCCTTGGCCGCGTTCTCATCGACGGCGGCCACCTGGACGCTGAAGTTCTGCTTGATCGAACGGTAGCCCACTCTGCTTGCATCATATGAGCCGGTAACCTGAAAAGCTTTCATCGGGGTTGCCTCGGGCGAGGAACGGGGTTCACCCAATAAAGCTTTTGGTCGGTAGCGCATCCGCCAATCATGCGGTCCATCGCCGTATACCGGCCCGGAAAGGCGTTCCCTTCCTTCTCCGTGACCGGCGCCCGGTGCCAACTTCAGTGCGAGCACTGCCGGGGGCGCTTCCTGAAGGGCATGGCTCCCGTGACCGGTCCGGAACACCTGCTGGCCCTGGCCGACGATGTTCGCTCTCGAGGAGGCACCGGGTTCCTGCTCAGCGGAGGCTGCGACGCCCGGGGCAAGGTGCCGCTGCTTCCTTTCATCGAGGCGGTCCGCAAGATCAAGTCCACCACCCAGCTGATGGTGAACCTGCATCCCGGTCTGGTGTCCGAGGCCGAGGCGGGCATCTTGGCATCGAGCCTGGCCGACAGAGTTTCGTTCGATCTGGTACTCGACGAGGACGTCATACGCCACCGGATGCACCTGGACAGTTCTCCGGACGATCACCTGCGCTCGTTCCGCGCCCTGTGCCAGGCGTTCCCGGGCCGAGTGGCCCCGCACGTTCTTCTCGGCACTGGCAAGGAAGTGCGGGAGCTGGAGGCGATAAGAGAAGCTTGCCGGGAGGAGGTTCCATGCGTCATCCTTCTCGCCCTGATCGGAGAGAAGGTTAGTGACATGGAAGGCCGTTTGCTGCGGGGGGTGGAAGAGGCCCGCTCTCACGGTAGGGCGGTGCTGATAGGCTGCATGCGCCCCCGCGGCAACCCGGACCTGGAGATGCGTGCGCTGGAAGCAGGGGCCGAAGGCATTGCGTCGCCTTCAGCTGAGACCTTGAAAAGGATAAGGGAAAAGGGTTGGAAGGTCGAGGAGCGCCAATGCTGCTGCGCCCTTCACCGGTAGATGCCCTGCTTGAACCTCTTGTTCATCATGAACATGTAGACCGCCCACACGGCGTTCCCGATCAGGAACACCGCCAGGATCGGCGAGAGGTAGTTCACCAGGGAGGTGTTGACGTTGCGGGAGGTGTCGAAGTTGACGGTCACCGGCACGTCGTCCACGCTGTACACCAGTATGTAGAAGCGGCTGTGCCTGGTGGCCGGGAACTCCACGTCTATCTCCGGGTCGGCCTTATAATCGTCGTTAATTCTGTACGCCCCCAGGACCGCCTTGCCGTCGTCCTTGAACAGCTTGTAGTTCGCCTCGGTCAGTATGAACACCTCGGCCATCTGTCCGTCGGACAGCATCTCGATGCGCGTGACCTCCACCATGCCCAGGGGGTCGCTGTTGAACATGGTCGTGACGCCCGGAACGGTGGAGGAATCGCTGGACACGCTGCCGCTGGCTCCCATGTTGGCGTCCAGCATCTCCGGTAGTATGGGGGCCCAGAGGAGCAGTATGGCGATCAGCGCCACCGCCGCCCAGAGCACGGAGGAACGGACGGAGCGCTGGGTTATGAGGAACTTGGCGCTCTGGCTCTTCATGAAGCGCAGCTCCAGCATGATGAAGACGAAGCCTTCCACCATGACCACTATGCCCATTATGAGCACGAAAAAGATGAACGAGTTGACGCTGATGAAGAAGGGCTTCATGCTGAACCCGCCCTCCGCCCACAGGAGATATACAGCGAAGGCCAGGATGATGATCGCCTGGGCTATGAACAGTGATCTCTTGGTCCTTTGTATATGAACTAGGCGATAGCCTCCCTCAAGCTTCCCGGCGTCGTATTTCATGGGGCCCTGCGAATAATTCACTGGACAGTTAATAAAGGTTTACCCCACATTATGCTAGAACGGCCCAACGCCGCAGCACGAGGAACAGGGCGGCGTAGGCCGGCACCTCCATGGCCCCTTCGCCGCGCACCTGGAATTCCTTGACGTGGATGTCCAGGCGCTGCTTCAGCACCACCTTGACCGTCCTGTCGGGCAAAGATTCAGGGACGGCGTCCCGCAGGGGATCGAAACCGTCCATCTGATCGCGGGTCAGGGTGACCACCTTGAGCCCGGTCTTGCCGTGCAGCGACCCAGGAAGGCGGATCAGGCGCTTCACGTCCCTGGTGACCGGCTCATCGATCTGACCGGCCATCCTGTCCTTGAGGGATCGAAGGACCATCTGTATGAACAGCTCCTTGACCCGGTCGGAGGTGAAGTACTCCAGGCTGTCCTCGCGCATCATCAGGTCCAGTCCGTTCGATTCGCCGCGCTTGCCGTGCAGCGAGCGCCTCATGTCGTCCAAAGTGGCGTCCTTGGCCGTCTGCAATACCGGATAACGTTCGCGCAATCCCTGGTTGCTCATCACCCCGACCTCGGCGGCCACCTTCTCCATCGTCCCGCGCCCGAAGCGCCGCCAGCCCCCCTCGTCCTTCCCCGGGATCCGGTACGCTCGTTCCACCTTCACCTTCTCCTTGAAGTCCTTCTTCATGCTGGCGGTGGACGGGAAAAGGCTGTCCAGGTCCAGGTCGGTGCCGCCCACGAAATCGATGATCTCCCCGCGCTCGTGCGATCCCAGCGTCCGAACCCTTGGGTCTCGAACGTGAACGTGGTATCCGCGCCCGCCGGAGAAGCTTATACGTACGTACTTCTCGTCGAAGCCGAACTCCCCGAATATGTAGCGGTCCACCAGGGCCATCGCTTCTTTTTTGACGAGTATTAGCATGTCCTCGTACGACAGCCCTTCCGCGCCTCGGATATGATCGGCGTCCAGGTCGAATATGAGGTCCGCTCCCTTCCAGCCCTTGAGGTCCATGGTCGGCGCGGACGGGCGCTGATAGAGGGCCGAGGAAAAGTATGCGTGCGAAGGGACCTGGTTGACCAGGAACCGCCGGTAATCGTTCTCCTCCAGGAAGCCCATGTGCCGTCGCACGAAATCGCGGTCGAAGAACATGAAGCCGAACTCGCGGTCCCTCAGATCGGCCGGCGCGGGCGGCGGCGACCTCCGGTAGTACTCCCGGAAGAGGTCCATGGCGAACTCGATCTCCCTGTTCACGAACTCCCCATGCCCTCCGGCGGATAAAAAGGTTGTAATCTCTCCGTCCATACCAAACTATATAGACAACTCAGAATATTTTCTCCCGATCGGCATGAAAGCGTACATCAGGGTCATCTATTCCAGCGACGGCAGCTCACCCGGACAGATCGATTCAGTGTTCCTGGGCAAGGGCTTCAGGAAGATACCCGGGGTCCCCGGCTACGAGATCGACGTTCTGAACGAGGCCGAAATGGTCCAGCTGCTGGAGGAACTGCACGTTTCCCTCAAGGGGCTCGAGGTGCGCTACATACCCACCCTGGGAACGGTGGAAGGGCAACCGTCCACAGGCTACCGCCAGAGGGTCGCCAAGCTTCGCGACCTGAACATGGAGCCGATGGAGCTCTCCGGACTTTTGGAGGAGGACGCCGGCAAGTTCAAGGCGGCGGTGCACGAGAAGCTCGAGGCGTACCTGGACTCCATCATCGCCGAGAGGCAGGAAGAGGTGGCCGTCGCCGAAGCAAAGGTCATGGCCGAGCGCGCCCGGGTGATGCTGATGGAACAGTTGCGCGATGGCCGCACCTTCCACGAGCTGCTGAAAGCGGTACCGATGGAGGAGGACGAGCTCTCCCAGAGGCTGCTGGAGCTGGTGGAGAAAGGAGCGATCAGGGCGGAACAGAAGGGCCGCAGCGTCGTTTACGTCGCTGTCTAAACCCTTCCTTCCTTTTTGTACCACTCGACGAAGCGGCTCAGCCCCTCGTCGATATTGACCTTCGGCTGCCAGCCCAGCAGCTCCTTGGCCTTGGAATTGTCGCCCCAGGTGTGGTCCACGTCACCAGGCTGCGGCGGCAGGTACTCCGGCTCGAGGTCCTCACGGCCCACCGCCTTCATTATCGCCGACACCACCTGGTTCACGCTCACGGTGGAGCCGCTGCAGACGTTGAGCGGCTCACCCTTCGGGTCGGGGCAGTCCGCGCAGCGGCGGATGGCGTCCACGACGTCGGCAACGTAGGTGAAATCCCGGGTCTGCTCCCCGTCGCCGAAGATCTGCGGGCGCAGCCCATCCAGAGCGCGGTCGGTGAAGATGCGTATGGCCATGTCCGGGCGTTGCCTAGGTCCGTAGACAGTGAAGTAGCGCAGCGAAACGCTCTGCAGGCCGTACAGCTTGTAGAACAGGGTGCAATAGTATTCGGCAGCAAGCTTGCTGGCCGCGTACGGGGATATGGGCACCGCCGGGTCCGTCTCCTTGGCCGGCAGTCGCACCGCGTTGCCATAGACGGAAGACGATGATGAGCTGACCACCCGCTTCACGCTCTCGTCCCTCGCCGCCAGAAGGACGTTCAGGGTGCCGGTGGTGTTGGCGTGATGCGATCTAAGCGGGTCCTTCACCGATATGCGCACCCCGGCCTGGGCGGCCAGGTGGAACACGACGTCGGCGTCCTCGAAGCTCTGCCGCAGGGCGTCCAGGTCGAGGATGTCCACCTCCATCAGCTTGAAGTCCTTGTTCTCCAGATGCCTGCTCAGGAAGCGCATCTTGCCCGAGTAGTAATCGTCAAAATTGTCTACGCCGACCACCTCGTGCCCTTCGGCCAGCAGCAGGTCGGTCAGAGTGCTCCCGATGAATCCCGCAGCCCCGGTCACCACAGCTCTCATTTGTATCGCAACGGGGAAAGCCTGCGCGGTAATAATCCTTACTAGAACGAGCGAATGAAGCTGGCCTTACCATTTCTAAGATACGCTTTTATAGAACCACTAACAAATCTTAAATACACAACCCTTCATCATAATGGGCTGGTGAAAAGAGATGGGCGCGTCCATTAGGACATTTGGACTGTTCGTGTTCATGATCGGCCTGTTCATGGCCATCGGCTGGCTAGTGGGTTCCCTGTTCCTGGGGAACTGGGTGCTGGGGGCGTTGGCGTTCCTGGTCCTGGCCGGAATTATAAATTTCGTGTCTTACTTCTTCTCCAGCAAGATCGTGCTGTGGTCGTACCGGGTAAAGATAGTTAGCGAGGCGGAAGCTCCCCGGCTCTACCGAATCGTGCGCAACATCGCGTCCATGAACGGCCTCCCGATGCCCAAGGTCGGCATCATCCCGACCAGCAACCCAAACGCCTTCGCTACCGGGCGCAACCCGAAGAACGCCGTGGTCTGCGCGACGGAAGGCATCATGCGCCTGCTGGACGATGAAGAGCTATCGGGCGTAATGGCCCACGAGATGGCCCACGTGAAGAACCGGGACATCCTGGTCATGAGCGTGGCCAGCACCATCGCCGGTGCCATATCCTTCGCGGCGCGGTTCGCCTTCTACGGTTCTTTGTTCGGCGGCCGCCGGAACGAGGGCGGGCTGATCATAGCCATCGTTCTTGGCATTACCGCCCCCATAGCGGCGATGATCGTGCAGCTGGCCATCTCCCGCAACCGGGAGTACAAGGCGGACCGTGAGGGGGCCAAGCTAATCGGCCGCCCTATGCATCTGGCCAGGGCGTTGGAGAAGCTGGAGGCCGGCAACCGCCGCGACCCCATCCGGTTCGGCAACCCCTCGTCCTCGAACATGTTCATCGTGAACCCCTTCCGGGGCGGCGGGCTAGCGACGATCTTCATGACCCACCCGCCGATGGCCGAGAGGATAAAGAGGCTGAAGCAGCAGGCCAGCGATATGGGCCGGTTCTGAAACTCCTTACCAATTCTTCATTTCTTGCCGTTGAACAGCAGCTGCCCGCACAGCCCGTTCGAGCGCAAGAAGTCCAGACCGCGGCCGATGTTGCCGACCTCTCCCAGCGAGTGGTGCATGTCCGTGCCGATGGACACCATCACCTTTTTGTCGAAGGCGCGGTAGAATCGTTCGGAGTGCTCGTAAAGAAAACGTCCTTGCCTGGCGTAATGCTGCGATGTTGGCACTTCAACGAACGCATCCATTTCCGCCAGTCTATCGGCGAGCCAGGACGGCTCCCGGTCACGATAGATGCGGTCCATGTCCCAGTGGCACAGGCCGAACGGGACCTTCAGGTCCTTCGTCAAAGCGCGCAGCTCGTTGAGCGGGATGCCGCCCTGCAGCGAATCCTCCACGTACTCGAAGAGGACGAGGTCCAGGGAGTTCAGAAGATCGAACGGCAGCTCGTATAGATCGCATCTTTCCGGGTTGGTGTCTATCTCAACGCCTGCCAGCACGTTGATGCGACCCTCGTACATCAGCCGGGCGGCATCGATGTCCCGCAGGTACCGTTCAAAGTCCATGCGCTTCAGGGGATTGATGATCTTGCATGTTTCAAAATGGTCCGTGATGGCTATGTGCGTGAGGCCGGCCTGGAACGCCGAACGGACGACCTCCATGACCGTGAAGTCCCCGTCCGAATAGAGGGTGTGGGTGTGGAGGTTGATCCTCGGCCGTGACATCATGGTCGTATCCGCAACAACATCGATATAAAGGCTTGTGAGAAAGCAACAAAAAGGTTTGGAGGGGAGGGCACGCCCCTCCCCTCGGGTGTGAGATCACTGCTCATCGTCAGCTCATATGGCCTCTTTCCCGCGCTCGTTGGTGCGCACCCTGACCACCTGGTCGACGGTCCAGACGAATATCTTACCGTCGCCGATGTTCCCGGTGAAGGCGGCCTGCTGGATAGTATCGATCGCCTTGTCGGCAATGGCGTCGTCCACCACTGTCTCCAGCTTTATCTTGGGCAGGAGGTCCACGTCGTAGACCGCCCCCCTCCATTGCCTGGTCGCCCCTTTCTGCACGCCGCGCCCCTGTATCTCGGTGACGTTGAGCCCGACCACCCCGATCTCGGAGAGGGCCGACTTGACGTCACCCAGCTTCTCATGGCGTATTATCGCCTGTATCATCTTCATTCCCGAACCTCCTGGCTCATCGTCAGCTCCTTGGTCACCATCTCCGGGTAGGCGGAGACGTTGTGCTCGCTGATGTCCAGCCCCTGCAGCTCCTCTTCCGGGCTGACCCTGAGGCCTACGGTCTTCTTCAGTCCGTAGAACAGGGCGAATCCGGTGCCTAGAGCCCACACGGCCACCACCGCGGCGTTGATCAGCTGGGCGGCGAAGAAGCCGGCGTTGCCGTACAGCAGGCCGGTCACCAGCGGGCCGTCGACCGCGTACACCCCGTAGGTCCCGTCAGCGAACAGGCCTAGGGCGATGAGGCCCCATAGCCCATTGAAGCCGTGCACGCTGACCGCGCCGACCACGTCGTCCACGCCCTTCTTTTCTAGGAACCAGACCCCGTAGCAGACTATGAAACCGGACACGACGCCGATCACCAGTGCCGCCCACGGTTCGACCCAGGCGCAGCCGGCGGTCACGCCGACCAGGCCGCCGAGCATGCCGTTGACGGTAAGCCCGAGATCCGCCGAACCAGCCTTCTTCCAGGACAGGGCCATGGCGGTCAAAGCACCAGCCGCTCCGGCTATGACAGTGGTTACGCAGATCTTGGCGATGACCAGCTGGTTCCCGCTCAGGGTGCTGCCGGCGTTGAAGCCGAACCAGCCGAACCAGAGTATGAAGCCCCCGAGCATGACCATGGTCATGTTGTGGCCGGGGATCGGCAGCGGCTTGCCGTCCTTGGTGTATTTCCCAAGGCGCGGACCGATCACTATGCAGGCCGCCAAGGCCAGCAGCCCGCCCAGAGCGTGAACCACGCCGGAACCGGCGAAGTCCAAAGCCCCGTAACCCCCGCCCAGATCGACCATGAAGTCGGACGTGGCCAGCCATCCCCCG
>JBFYNB010000007.1:0-34171 GCA_041304605.1 Methanomassiliicoccales archaeon | reverse complement strand
AGAGGGAGATGGTGGTGCACGAGAGGGGCGTGCGCCCGTCGTACGAAACGCTCGGCCACACGGGATACCTGGTGTTCGCCAGGAAGGTGCGGTCCGAACCGGCGTCCCATTGATCGGGATAATCCGGCTTTTTCGATCTGGACCGGTCGTTCATCCTGAGCCGTCGATCCCTCACAGAAGATGCTGCCTCAGCCTTCTGGATATGGACCGGCGAAGCTTGGTACGGGACATGAACGTCTCAATCTTGGCCTTGAGCACTTCTATTTGAACGGTGTAACCGCGAAAAGAGGTGTTCACCTTGAAATGGCCGTGGAGGAAGAGGAAGGAGATGATGGACATGGCGCAGAGACCTGCGAAAATAAGCAGCGTCTCGAGGAACAAGATGTCCGTTCTATCGATCAGTAAAGTGCCCATCTGCCGCTGTTCTCCAACTTCTAGTTGAGGTCAAGATATTTGACGAATATTTTAGCATTCCTCCAGGCGGAATGCGAAGCCGATCGAGATGATGGCAGAGACCGCCGAGAGGGCAAGGATGTTGAGGCAGCTCGCGCGTGCTCCAGATTAGCAGGCCACCCGCCAGGCACTTGCTCATGATTATATACCCAAAGATTTGTTCAAGGGACATGGACCTGGCCTTCGCGATAACCGCCTTCGCCTCCATATTCGCCATCATGAACCCGGTGGGCAACATCCCGGTGTTCGTGGCCGTCACCGAAGGCTATACGCCGGAGCTGAAGCACAAGGTCCGCAACAAGGTGTGCATAGTCGCCGGAGGCGTTCTGGTGGTGTTCGCCCTCTTCGGCAACTATATCTTCGACATCTACGGGATAACCATCCCGGCCTTCAAGATCGCCGGTGGGGCATTGCTGTTCTCCATAGCCTTCTCCATGACCAAGGGGCAGCTGACCAAGTCCAAGATGACCGACGAGGAGGCCAAGGAGGCCACGGAAAAGGAGGAGGTCGGGGTCGTTCCGTTGGGAATTCCGCTCTTCGCCGGCCCCGGAGCGATAACGACCGTCATGATCTACGTCTCCTACGCCCTGGATTCCTCGGAGCCGACCATGAACTTCGGCTTCATATTCCTGGGCATCCTGGCCACGGTGGTGATATCGTTCTTCCTGCTGAAGTACGCTGATCCTTTGTTCAACCGCATGGGCAAGAGCGGGACCATGGCCTTCACCAGGATCATGGGTCTTCTGCTCGCCGCCATGGCCGTGGAGTTCGTACTCTCCGGCACCTTCGAGGCGGTGTCCCACTATTGGGGCATCTGAGTAAAAGGCAGAAGATTAATTACTGAAGGGCGATTCCTCAGCCGGTGCATAAATGGTTGTGGCAGAGATAAGGATCGAGCTCAAGCCGGGAGTGGCTGACCCGGAGGGCAAGAACACCAAGAAGGCCCTGGAACTGCTTGGTTTCAATGATATCAAAGGAGTGCGCTCCATCAAGATGTTCGAGATCGAGATGGATGCCGACCCGGCCATCGCCCGCAAGGAGTGCGAGGAGATGTGCCGCAAGCTGCTTGCCAACCCGGTCATACAGAAGTTCAGGGTCGACCTCAGGTGAAGGTCATGCCTCTGGACCACTTATTCTTCAAGCGCGACGTGCCCTTCCGCCTGGTGGAGATAGACCTGGGCAAGGCCACGGACGATGAGCTCAAGGTACTGAGCAAGGAGATGGGTTTGTCCCTCTCCTTGGACGAGATGAAGCGCATTCGCGACCATTTCGTTTCGCTAGGACGGCTTCCCACGGACGTGGAGCTGGAGTCGATAGCGCAGGCCTGGAGCGAGCACTGCTGCTACAAGTCCTCCAAGGTCATCCTGCGCGAGCATATTTTCGGCATAGATAACGGAAAGGTATTGTCCCGCGGCGACGCCGGGGTCATGGAGTTCGACGACGAATATGGCTACGCGCTGAGGATAGAGAGCCACAATCATCCTTCGGCGATCGAGCCTTACGGCGGCGCGGCCACCGGCATCGGCGGCATCGTCCGTGACGTGCTATGCATGGGCGCCCAGCCTATCGCCCTCATCGATCCGCTGTTCTTCGGTCCTATCGATCACAAGGGAGAGCTTCCACCCGGTTCGAAGACCCCAAAATATCTGGTATCCGGGGTCGTCGCCGGCATTAGGGATTACGGCAACCGCATCGGCATACCGACCGTCTGCGGCGGCCTTTACTTTGACGAATCATACCTGGGCAACTGCCTGGTCAACGTCGGCTGCGTGGGCATCGTTAAAAAGAAGGACCTGCGCAACAACGCCGTGGGCGGCGTTGGAGATTATCTGATCCTCTGCGGCGGGCGCACCGGCCGCGACGGAATTCACGGCGTAACGTTCGCTTCCGCCGAGCTAAGTTCCAAGTCCGAGGACGAGAGCCGTGGTGCGGTTCAGCTCGGTGACCCGATAACCAAGGAGCCGCTCATTCACGCCTGCCTGGAGGTCAACTCGCTCGGCCTCATAAACGGGATGAAGGACCTGGGCGGAGGCGGGCTGTCCTGTGTCGTTGGTGAAATGGCATTGTCCGGAGGATGCGGCGCCGAGGTCGATCTGGACAAGGTCCCGCTGAAGGAAAGCGGCCTGGCCCCCTGGGAGGTCTGGGTCTCCGAATCGCAGGAGCGCATGATGCTTGCGGCGTCCGAAGAGAACGTAGAACGCATCCTGGACCTGTTCACCATGTGGGACGTGGACGCCACCGTGATAGGCAAGGTCGTTCCTGGCAAGCAGGTCACCCTGAAATGGCTTGGCGTGCAGGTATTCCAGGTGGACCTGGAATTCTTAACGAAAGGGCCGGAGTATTGCCGGCCCTGTAAGATCGAGACCCCTTCCAAAACGATAAAGGAAGAACGCCCGCTGCTGCCGGACACGAAAACAGTGCTCCTGGAACTGCTGGCCGACCCGAACATAGCCAGCAAGGAATGGGTGTTCCGCATGTACGATCACGAGGTGCGCGGCGGAACCGTCATCAAGCCGGCCTCCGGCGTGATGAACAAGACCGGTCCGTCCGACGCCACGGTCATCAAGCCCCTCCCGGACCGGGAGAGAGGTCTGGCGCTGGCCATCGGCGTCAACCCCTGGTTCTGCGGCCTGGACGCCTACCGCGGCGGCATGGCCTCAATAGACGAGGCGTGCCGCAACATCATCGCCGTGGGCGGTTACCCCGATTCATTCACGGATTGCCTGAACTTCGGCAACCCGGAGAAACCGGAACGCCTCGGCGAGCTGAAGCAGGCCGTGGCCGGAATGGGCGATCTGGCAAGATACCTGAACCTGCCGGTCCCGTCCGGGAACGTATCGTTGTACAACGAGACCGCCAGAGGTTCCGTGCTCCCCACGCCCACCGTGCTCGGGTTGGGCATAGTCGAGGACGTGCGCAAATGCGTCACCACCGATCTGAAGAAGGAGGGCAACCTGCTCTACCTGGTCGGGGAGACCAAGGAAGAGTTCGGCGGTTCGGCCGTGTACCGCAGATATGGCGGAAAGGGCGGGGTCGTTCCGGAGGTCGTCCCAGAACGGTTGAAGCGATCAATGGACGAGATGCACGCCGCCATGAAGAAAGGGCTGATCAGGTCCTGCCACGACGTATCCGACGGCGGGATCGCGGTCGCCGTGGCCGAAATGTGCCTTGGAGGCAACATCGGCGCCTACGTGAGCACCGGCCACGATCGGTGGTACCTGTTCTCGGAGAGCAGCACCCGCTGGATCGTGGAGATCGAGCCGTCCAAGGAGAAGGAGTTCCTTTCCAGCATGACCGTTCCGGTCATGGAGCTTGGTAAGGTAGGCGGCAAGTCACTGCGCGTCAAGGACCGCTGCATGCTCGTCAACGTTAGCCTGAACGAAATGAGAAAGGCCTGGAGCGGCGCGCTCCCGAAGCTGATGGGGTGAACAGATGAAGGACATCAAGGTCTGCGTGCTGAGGATAGAGGGTACGAACTGCGAGGACGAGGCCGCTCAGGCCTTCGCTTCAGTCGGCGCGTCCCCGGAGAAGGTTCACCTGAAGCAGCTGCTCGGCCAGTGCCCTTCAGATCTCAAGCGAGATCTCGGCAGCTATGACATACTCATGCTTCCGGGCGGTTTCTCCGCCGGAGATTACGTTCGTGCCGGAGCGATCTTCGCAGCACGAATGAAGAGCGGGCTGAAGAAGGAGATCGTGCGCTTCGTGGAGGACGGAAAGCCCGTGCTCGGCGTGTGCAACGGGTTCCAGATACTGGTGGAGCTAGGATTGCTGCCGGCCATGGACGGTACCATGTCCGAGGCGCCGGAGGCGGCGCTTTACACCAACGATTCGGGACGCTTCGAATGCCGGCCGACCCTGCTCAGACAGGAGAAGAAGGAGAAGAGCGTGTTCACCTCCCGCATTCCGAAAGGCTCGGTCGTGATGTACCCTTCCGCCCACGCCGAGGGGAAGCTGATGTTCCCCCAGTCCAAGCAGAGCAGGATGCTGGATAAGCTGCTGCAGAACGACCAGGTCATGTTCCGCTACGTTGATCCGGAGGGAGAGTACGCCGGATACCCCTGGTGCCCGAACGGCTCGCTGTACAACATCGCCGGGATATGCAATCCGGCCGGTAACGTGCTGGGCATGATGCCCCACCCGGAAAGGGTGCTGAAAAGAGAGACCCATCCGGACTGGACGAGGGCGAAGTGGAAGGAGGACGGCGATGGGCTGTCCATATTCCGTTCCGCCGTCAATAGCGTGAAGTGATCAGAAGTTGAGGTGGATGCGGACCTCGATCTGGTCCCCGTCCTCCAGCCCGAGCGTCCGGCGCAGGTGGAACTTGCAGACCACTTCCAGCACGTCCTCGTAGTGCGAGCGCCTAGGAAGAACGACCGCGCACTCGATGTTCTGGATGCTGGCCGGTATGCAATGCACATCACCGAACGTCCGTCCGTTGCGCTCGAACCCCTTGATGTCTATGGTACGGCCGTTGCGCAGGGTGTCCAGCTTGTGATGCTCCGTCGGAAGAAGCTTCACGTTGAGCGTGCCCTCGTAAGGCTTGAAACCAAGCTTCTCCACGAACTGCTCCATGTAGCCTGGCTGCGTCACATAGTACTGGCCTTCGCCCATGCCCTCCACGATGGTGCCCTTGATCACCAGTTCGTCCTTCATCTCGAATATCTTCTGGTACTCGATGTACTCCTTGCGCAGCATGTCCGACCCCTTGGAGGTTATGCGGATACGCTGCCTTCGAGCGCCAAGGTCCCGCTCGATGAGCTTCCCGTCCAAGAGCTCCAGGATGCGTTTCGACGCCGACTGCTGGGACATGTCCAGCATGTCCCCGAGCTCCCTAGATGAAAGGGCGACGTAATCGTGCAATCCCCCCATTAGCGCGATGCGCCTGAGGGCGGTAACGAACTTCTCGTCGTTCTCTGGCTCCAAAGGTAACAACTCCCCGACCTGCTACTCTGTAATCCGTAATAGATTACTTTCCTGGTTATCGCTTATTTCCATTAATAGATTACTAGGCGGGCGCAGGATTGATATCGCCCCATTCCTTTCCGGACATGATGACGAAGGACCGGCATGTCATGGAAGTCCTCGGACTGTCCAGGGTGGTCGTGGAGAACGGGATCGTGGTCGAGGTAAGCGAACCGCGGGTCGAGTTCTGCCCACTCTTCTACAAGCACCGGGGCATCGAGAAGCTGACCAAGGAGAGCATACGCGAGAACGTGGAGTTCCGCATAAGGGATTTCGGCATCTTCACCGAGAGACGGGAGATGCGCATGAAGGACTTCCTGAGCTTCGGCATCTCCGAGATCATGAGCATGTGCGTCACCCAAGGCATACTGGACTGCTCGGTGTGCGTCTGCGACGGCTCCGGAACGGCAGTGGTGGAAGAACCGGAGCTCATCCAGGGCATAGGCGGCAGGATCTCCGGCATCGTGGAGACCACCCCGCTGCAGAAGGTCATGAACGAGATAGGCCGGGACCGCGTCCTAGATCCGGAGACGGCCAGGATCGACCAGGTGGCCGGAACCCGCAAGGCCTGGGACATGGGCTACCGGAAGATAGGCGTCACCGTGGTCAGGGGTAACGATGCCGCTCTGTTGAGGAAAGAGTTCGGTAAGCATGTGGTGCTCTTCGCCGTTCACACGTCCGGCGTAACGGAAGAGGATGCCAAGGTGCTCTACGATACCTGTGACGTCGTGACCGCCTGCGCTTCCAAGCCGATGTGGGAGCTGGGAAAGAAGCTCGGAGCGGAGCAGATCGGGACCAAGGTGCCGGTCTTCGCTGTGAGCCCGCTAGGGAAGGAGATCTGCGAGATAAGGCTGAAGCAGATCAACAAAGAGGCCAGAAGCGGGCCGGACGACCCCGCCCGGCCGCTGATCTGATCATTCCTCGATGACCAAACGCTTTCGGGAGCGCAGGAACACGGCGCGAATGCCCTCCTGCCTCATCTTTCGTCTTAGAATGTAATCGTTGGTGACGACCATCGCGCCTAACGCTTTGGCCACCTCGAGCACGCCGGCGTCGCCCTGCGTGGATGTCTCGTATCGTTTGTATTTGCCGGCTAGCTTGAGCGCGACCTGGGCATGCTTGCTGTCGGAACGCTTCAGTTCGCCGATGACCGGCCCCGGAACGTAGGCCTCGAACTCCCCGAAAAGGTTGGCCAGTTCCAGGTCCAAGTTCATCTTGAACTCGAAAGGCATTAAGAGTGCGTTGGTATCCAGGACCACCTTCTGCATGAAGCCTCACTCTACGATGCCGTAGCCGATGAGGCGCCACTTGTTGGCGATCTTGCGGGAGACGGCCACGCGCTGACCTATCTCGGCGCAGACCGGGATCTTCAAGGCGACCTCGGACTGATCGCCGCGGGCGCTGGTCACCAGGCCGACGGTCGTCGCGGTCCCGATGCTTAGCATCAGGGGCTCGTTGGTCTTGATGTTCTCCACCACCATGTCATCGGACGTACCGACGACGCGTTCCAGAAGGTGGGTCTTCATCTTGAACTTGAAATGGACCTCGGGCAACGTCCCTGGTTTCCCGACCACGCGGCCGGTGAGACCGTCGGACTTGGTCATCGAGGGGTCCAGCTTGGTGCCTATGGCTACCAGACCGCCAGGCTTTATCTTGTTCACGGGTCCTCCGCCGGTGTGCAGCGACTCGACGGTGGTGGTGATGGTCTCCCAGGTGAACTTGCCGCCGGGCTGCTCCACCTTGCGTCCGGGAGAGATCTCGATCTCGTCCCCGACCTTCAGGATGCCCTGCATTAACGTACCGCCTAGCACGCCGCCCTTCAGGTCGTCTATGGACATGCCTGGCTGGTTGATATCGAAGGAGCGGGCCACGAACAGACGGGCCGACTTCTTCTCGTCGTGCTTCTTGGTCGGGATGTACTTCTGGATGGCGTCAATGAGCTTGTCGATGTTGACGTCATGATGAGCGGAAACCGGAATGATCGGCGCGTTCTCGGCGATGGTGCCCTTGACGAACTTCTTTATCTGGTTGTAGTTCGCCATGGCCTCGTCGCGGGTGACGATGTCGATCTTGTTCTGAACGATGATGATGTTCTCCACCCCGATGATGGAGAGCGCCATGAGATGCTCCTTGGTCTGCGGCTGCGGGCATTCCTCGTTGGCGGCGACGAGCAACAAAGCGCCATCCATCATGGCCGCTCCGGAGAGCATGGTGGCCATGAGCGTCTCGTGCCCAGGGGCGTCGACGAAGGAGACGGAGCGGACGAATTCCGCTTCCCCTCCGCATACCTTGCAAGTGGTGGCGTTGGAGTAGGTCTCCTCGCACTTCTTGCATTTGTAGAAAGATACGTCCGCGTAACCCAGCCTGATGGATATGCCCCTCTTGATCTCTTCAGAGTGGCGGTCGGTCCAGTCACCGGAGAGGGCCTTGGTCAGCGTGGTCTTGCCGTGGTCCACGTGGCCGATCATCCCGATGTTGACCTCAGGCTGGCGGGACACCTTCATTTCTTCTTCTCCTCTTTCTTCGGGACCAGTTCCTCGACCGGCTTGGGGCCTTGAGAAACGATCTTCATGTTTATCTGGACGGTGTCTGTGGCGACGGAGTGGCCGCGCACGGACTTCCTTCTCCGCAGGCCGCCCTCGGTGGTGTAGAAGCCGGTGCTGGTGGTCAGCAGGAGCTTCTTCCGGCGCGGTCCGGGCAGGTCCTTCCTCATGGCGAAACCATCCTTGTCGCTTCCGCCAGTGATCGTAAGCTTGTAGCCAGGCAGCCCTACGAAGATGCCATCTATGGTGTCGCCTATCTTCTTCCCTATCAGGGAGTTGGCGTGATGTCCAGACACCGGGACATTGTAGGACCTGCCGGATTTCATGTCGTTAACAACGGCCTTGAATTCAACCATACTAAACACCTTTTGAGCGTTATGAGTATTCCGCCCTAATGTAGTACCGCTTAAATAATTATTGGTGACGGCGGAGGTGTGTGGCGTCCCCTCAGCAGCGCTTGACCTTAATGTCCCGGCCACTGCCCCTGACGAGCCCTTTGAAAGCGTTGAACGGATCGTCCTCCAGAGCGTTCAGGGAGTGCGTCAGGTCGTCCGGCGAGACCAGTTCGTTCATGACCGCGCCCGAAAGCAACGAGCGCATCCTTCCGTCCAGGCCGTCCGAGGACCACAGCTCGACCAGGGTGTCACGAAGCACGGCCCCCATCATCAGCTGGTCGGCCATGTTCTCCACCAGGTCCTCCTCGTACTTCTGTTCCTTCCCCTGCGAGAGCAGGGCGGCGTGCTTTCCAGCGAGCCCGCCGCAGATGTAGGAGGGCATTATTCCCTCCCCCACGAAAGCCAAGGTCTGGCCGGCCGCGTCGCCGCAGAACAGCACGTTGCCGCGCACCGGGCCTCCCAGGAAACCAGGCACGGGGGCGTCGCCCATCTTGACCTCCAGCACCTTGTCCACGTCAAAGTAGCGGGAGACGACCGGGTGACCGGTGATCCAATCCTCCAGGAAGGAACGGCGGGAGGCGTTTACCCCGACCAATCCAAGGCCGACATTGGCCCTCCTCTTTCCCTTGGGGATGATCCAGCCATAGCCGAGGCCTATCTCAGGCTCGATGAATATCTGCATGCACTGCGGGATGTCCCTCTTGGCCACCAGCTCGAACTCCACGCCTCGGGCGACGTCCTTGGGCGAGAAGAACTCCGCCTTGAGCTCCTTAGATAAAGTGGAATGCACGCCGTCCGCGGCGACGATGGCCTTGGGCGAGAGCTCGACCTCATCCCCCTGGTGGCTGAGCAGGCAGCTTTTTACCGTACCACCGTCCATCTTCACCGAGAGAAGCTTGGTGTCCGCCTGGACGGATGCTCCGGCGGACGCCGCGCGGAACGCCAGATGCTTGTCGAATATCTTGCGCTCAACGGTCACCGCGTGCCAGTAGTCCTCGGAATTATCGATGACGACCTCCCGTCCGAGCACGAAGCGGGTGAATGCGTGCCGGGCGACGATGGCGTTCTCCGGGATCCTCATCCCCGAACGCTTGACCAGTTCCAAGCCGATGACCTCGCCGCACTGCACCGGCGTCCCGATCTCCTTCTTCTTGTCGACCATCAGGGTCTTTACGCCCGCAAGCGCCGAAGCGCGGGCCGCCCCGCTGCCGGCCGGGCCGGCACCAACCACCAGAACGTCACACTCTTTCATGTCACCAGCCCCATTTCGCGCCAAGTTCGTAAGCCCGATAGAGTTCACGGTATTTCTTACCGCTCAGCATCGCCAACGCCCCGGATATCCTGCCGTACCCCTTCCGGAACGGCCGCACCGAGCGGAACAGCTCGTCGTTGTCCATTTTCTGCAAAGATTCGAACGCCTTAACGTACGCGGGCGAGGCGTAAGGAGATCGCGGCCATTGCCTGGCGTACCGCTCCAGGCCGCCTTTCACCAGGCCCTCCGCGGCCATCCTTGCCGCGGCCATGCCGATGCGGATCCCGCCAAAGGTGATCGGATTGGCCTGCCCGGCGGCGTCCCCGATCAGGCAGGCGTTCCCGTTCACCACCTGATCGTAACCGTAGGGTATCGGCCGCCCGTGCCTTTCCAGGAACCGCGGCCTCTCGTCCGCTCCGCGGGTGAAGCCGACGCGCTTCCCCGATATATGCGGGAACTCCCACCGGTACCCGCCCTTGTACCTCTGATCGTAGAAGAAGTGCATGGCGTCCCTGTCCATCGTCCCGCCCATTATGAACTGCTCGGCCCACAGAAGACGCGGGCTTCCCTGGAACAATGTACGCCGCACCAGCGAGTTCCAGCCGTCCGCTCCCACCAGATATTTGGCCGAATATTCGCGGCCGTCCCTGGTTCGCACCAGAAATCCGTTCTGCCCCTTCGAAATGTTCACGGCCGCCCCGGCCTCCATGTGGCATCCTTCCTTCTTCGCCTTCTGAAGCAGGTGACGGAGGAACTCCGGGCGATCGACGATGTAGCCGTCCGTATCCGTCTCGATGATCACGTCACCAGGCCAATGCTCCACCGCCCGGCGTATCCGGAACTGCACGGCATGCGGCGCCAGGGGCGCCAGGTCCTTGAAGGTACTTGTGCTCATGGCCTCGCCGCACATGCGGTGATACTTACCATAGTTCTTGTCCAGCTTCTCCAGGGAGAGCACGCTCAGCTTTCCTTCGCTCAAGAATGGAATAAAGAAGGCCGCGGCGGCCCCGGCCGGACCGGCGCCGATGACCAGGACATCATGGCTCTCGACGGCCTATCCCCCCTGAAAGGCTGATCTGCTCTACGAACGAATATCCGGTGTCGAAACCAAGGAACGCAATGAAATAGAGGAGCGTTGGCAGCGCCCCCACCAGACAGAGCACGAGAACGGCGGCCTTGAGCACCGGCCTTTCCTTGAGCACCATGGACAACGTTCCGCCGTCCATCCGGTCCCCACGGTCGCTGAGCACCTCATCGGCGAAGGCGGCCACCATGACCGCTAGTGCGCCAATTAAATGGAAAGGGTTGCCGTTCAGGACCGCCAGCACGGCGATGGAACCGGCGACCACGAAACCGAGCTTGAAGGCCATGTTGTCATACTTGGACGCTATCAGCAAGGCCAGCAGTAGACCGATGAATATGGTCGCCGAGCCCTCGTCCAGGAATATCAGCGCCCCCATGAGCAGCCCGATGGGCACCGAGAGCAGTATGGCCTTGCGCTTGCTGCCGATGTTCAGATCGAACACCTGGTCCCCGTACTTGATGGCCATGCCCAGGGTGACGAAGGCGAACGGTATGAGAAGATGATGGTGCAGCGGCACCTCGCGGGAGAACCAGGTATAGGTCCAGGCGACAAGGATCAGGATTACGGTCAGGGAGAAGTACAGTTTGGCCCTGTTGTTCCATCCCCTGCTCCTCATTCTGCGCCACCGTGCCCTTTCACCAACGCCACCCGGTTATAAAAAAAACCGTACCGGTTCATCGGCGCATCAGCCGCCTCGCCTTCAACAGCTTCTGCAATAACCCGTCCCGCTCCCCATTGAAGGCCAGTCCGGTGAAGTCGTGCATGGCCTCCATGCCCTCCTTTCCGTAGGGAGGCCACCATATCTCCGAGGAGAACTTTCCGCGGTCAACATGCACGTGCTGCCGCTCGATGAGCTCCTCGAATCCGGCGTCGCCGTGGGTGCGCCCGAAACCGCTGTCCCCCCGACCGCCCCATGGCGTTGCCCCTAACCCATAGGTGTAGGCGACGTTGTTGATGGTGATCGTTCCGGAACGGAGGCGGGTGGCGATATGTCTCGCCTTCTCCAGGTCCGAGGTCCACACGCTGCCGTTTAGGGCGAACGGGCTGTCGTTCGCTAACGTCACCGCTTCATCCTCGCCCTGAAAAGTCATCAGGGCGACGATGGGACCGAACGTTTCCTTACGCACGATGTCCATATGCTGTTCCGCCCTGACCACGGTGGGTTGGAAGAAGCAGCCTTTGCGCTCCGGCCGCTTTCCGCCGGTAAGCACTTTCGCCCCCTGCTCCAGCGCCCGGGCGAGCTGCCCTTCCATCTCCTTGACCGCGCCCTCGGAGATCATGGACCCTAACGAAACGCCTGGATCGTCCAGGTCGAAGCCTTGCCTTAGGGCCGCCACCTCCTTCAAGAACAACGAGGTGAACTTGCTCTCTACGCTCTCCTCGACGTAGATGCGTTTCACGGCCACGCAGGTCTGCCCGCTGTTCACGAACGCCCCCCAGCAGGCCGCTCTGGCCGCCCTTTTCAGGTCGGCGTCCTTCAGGACGATCATGGCGTCCTTGCCGCCCAGCTCCAGCGTTAATGGCGTTAGCCTCTGCGAGGCCACGGTCATGATGCGCCGCCCGACATCGGCGTGGCCGGTGAAGATTATGCGGTCCACGTCAGATGCGGTCAACGCCTCCCCGACCTTGGGACCGGAGCCTATGGCCAGTTGCAGCAACCCGTCCGGAAGGCCGGCCTCCTTGAACATATCCACCATGCGCACCGCCGTGAGAGGGGTGTTGGATGATGGCTTGAGAATCACCCCGTTCCCGGCGGCCAGGGACATCATCACCTGGGAATACGGTATCGCCAGGGGATAGTTCCAGGGGGCTATGATGCCGATAACGCCCAACGGACGGGGGATGAGATGAGAGGAACGGCCCATGTAGCGCATCATCGACGAGAGCGGCCCAAAGTCCACCTTCGACTCGCGAAAAACGTGCTCCACCCGGCTGGCGGCGAAGTCGCCCACGCTCAGGGCGTTCATGACGTCCGTGGCCAGGGATTCCATGAAAGGCTTGCCGGTCTCTCTGGACACCAGTTCCGCGAACTCATCCGTCCTATCGGCCAGGATGCCCTGCACCTTGCGCAGCAACTGAGATCTCTTGGCCGGCGTCTGGCCGCTCCAAGCGGCCTGGGCCTTCCGGGACGTCTCCACCATGTTGGGGATGTCCTCGGGAAGGGCGCATTCGACCTCTCCCAACGGCTCGAGGGTGGCCGGGTTGGACTTGTGGATGACCGGTCTGCGGCTCATCGTTCCCCTGGAACGGCGTTAGCGTAGATGAACCTGACCATGGTTTATCTACGTTGAAGCGGATAATTCGGGCATGCCCAAGTCTTTCGTCCTGGTCATGGCCCTATTAGTTGTGATGGCCGCCCTGATACCGGCGCCCGCCGCGGCCGAGTCCGGGGACGGGGAAGCGACCATAGAGGCCGGGGGGCACCTGGTGCTGCTTAACTTCACGGTAACGGCAGATCATCTGGATGACCCCGCGAACGCCGGGAACGTTCGTTACATGGCGTACCTGGACGAGAGCTCGACGCAGGACTCGTTCGATGTCATGGTCATGAGCGCTGACACCTATCATGAATACATCTCCGGCGGGATGTTCCAGCTGGTCATCGGCTGGGGCTCGAAGAACGTCGGGCCGATTCCCGCCTTCAACTTGGTGTACCTCTTTGAGGCGGGGGATTACGTACTGCTCATCGACAACTCAGATGTCGGCGACACCATCTACACCCCGGCCGAGCTGAAGGTCCATTACGAGTACGACGCGCAGAACGTAAAGGTGCCCCATGAGACCCGCTGGGACCTGTTCATCGCCCTCATGGTGCTCATCGCCCTGCTGGGAGCGGTGTTCCTGCTTCTCCTGAACATGTGGGTCAAGCACCGTTTGAACCGCGTGGACGAGGAGCGCAAGAAGAGGTGCTCCAACTGCGGCAAGGTGTCCATATCCGACGGGGATTACTGCCAGTACTGCGGAAAGGAAAGATGATCACATGCCCCAGAAGGGGTCCGTCTTCCGCTTGATGTCCAGGAGCTGTTCCAGGGTCTCCTTTTCATCGATGTTCAGGTCGTAGTCCTGCAGGTTCTTGATCTCCGACTCCAGGATGTCGACGTACAGGATGTCCTCCACGTCCAGCTGCCTGCCGACCGTGGCCCCTTCGATGGCCACGGCGATCTCCTGGCCAACGATCGCTTCCTTCAGGACGTCCTCGCCAGTGCGCAACGACCGAATACGTCCGATCTCCCTTCCGTCGGGGGCGATGAGCTTCTGATTGTTGCGAATCCGTCCGGCAAGCACCCTAACGCCCACGATGGCCGGTTTACTGGCTCGGAACACACAGTTCGGCAATACGCGGATCTTGCCGGGGAAGGCCACCAGGGAGCGCTTCTCTACCTCGGCGAGGCGCTTCTGCTCCTCCACCCATTTCTGGTAATCGTCAATGAGGCCATACACCACGGCGTTCAGGAACACCTTCGATACGTGCGTCGTCAAGGCATCCTTGGCGTCCGGCAACATGCTGACGTTGAAACCTAGAACGACCTTGTGCAACGGGTCGGTGTAAGCGCTCACCTCGATGATGTCGCGCTTGGAGATGTCCCCCGTCTCGTACTTGCGTATCGGGACATCGGCCCTCTTGCACTCGTAGGCCAGTGCTTCCAAGGAACCTAGCGCGTCGGCCTTGATCATTATCCCGTTGTCGGCGACCTCGATGGTGATCTTGGTCTCCTCGGCGATTTCCTTCAGGACCTCGTCCTGGTTGTTCTTGAAGGCGCGCAACGGCGCACCGGCCACCACCCCGTCCAGGTTCTGGCAGAGCAATTTGACGCCGGCGGCGGCGGTGATCTCCTTCATGCGGTCGAACTTGTCCCGCGGATCGCGTATCTCGTCCAGGGGCTTTGGTTTAAGGATCGCTTTGACCTTGGTCAGGAGCGGTTTTCCACGGGTGCCCAGGGCGATGTTGTCCCCCTGCCTCAGCTCCCCGTCGTAAAGGATGACGTCAATGGTCTGGCCGAGGCCTTTCTCCTCCTTTACCTCGAGTATGGTGCCCTTCGCCGGGCCCAGGGCGGTCTGCAGGTTCTCCTCGAGGAACCGTTGGGCCAATCCGACCAGAACCAGTAGCAGGTCCGGAACGCCCTCCCCGTTGCGGGCGCTTATCGGAACTAGCGCTATGTTCTTGGTGAAGTTCTCGATGCGATCGTACCTTTCCGAGGACATGCCCTCCTCGGCGAGACGGCCGACGATCGCGTAGAGCTTTTCGGACATGGCCGCCTGGGCCTCCTCGCTCTGCGTCTTCTCGGAGATGATGAAGGGGGCGGAAGGATGGGTGACCCAGCCGTCCACCAGGTCGATCTTGTTCAGGGCGATGATGAATGGCGTCTTGAACCTCTTCAGGATGCTGATGGATTCCAGCGTTTGCGGTTTGAGCCCCTCGTTGATGTCGATGACCAGGATGGCGATGTCCGCCAGGGAGCCGCCTCTCGCCCGGAGCGTGGTGAAGGAATGATGCCCGGGCGTGTCGATGAAAAGGAGCCCGGGGACGGAGAACTTCCGGCTGCCGAGCAGCTTGGCGCAGACCTTGTTCACATGGTCCAACGGCACTTCCGTAGCACCGATGTGCTGCGTTATACGTCCGGCCTCGTGCGTTATGACCGCCGTTCCCCTGATGTAGTCCAGCAGGCTGGTCTTGCCGTGGTCCACGTGGCCCAGCACGCTGACGATCGGTTGACGGATGGTCATGTTCATCGGATTTGAGAATGCCTATTAGTATCTTTCTCGGGGCCGGATGGGTCCAACGAAACAACTGGAAATAAAAAAATGGAAAAGTGGGTTTCAGGAAGGTGTTTGGGCCTACTCGAACAGCCAGACCTTGTTGCAGGCTTCGTAGCTCTGGAGCTCGTAGTCGTTGAAGAACAGCTCGATCTCGCGCTTCGCAGACTCCGGGGAATCGGAGCCATGGATGATGTTGCGGCCGGTCTGCTGGGCGAAGTCCCCGCGGATGGTGCCGGGCGCGGCCTCCACCGGGTTGGTCTTGCCCATCATTCCGCGCATGACGGAGATGATGTTGTCCCCTTCCCAGACCATCACCAGCACCGGCCCGGAGGTCATGTAGCTGATGAGCCCGGGGAAGAAACCCTTGCCCTTGTGCTCACCGTAGTGCCTCTCGGCCAGCTCGCGCGGGATGCGCATGAACTTCATGGCCACCGGGCGGAAGCCCTTGGACTCCAGCCTGGCAACTATCTGGCCCATGAGGCCGCGCTGCACGGCGTCCGGCTTCAGCATTACGAAGGTGCGCTCCATCACGGGGCTCACTCCTTCTTGGCTTCAGCCTCGGCCTTCTTGGCGGCCCTGGCCTTCTTCCTGGTGACGGTCTTGACCTTAGGCTCGGCCTTCTTCTCGACCTTCTCCTCGGTGGCGACCTCGACCTTCTCCTCGACCTTGGCCTCGGACTTCTCCTTGGCCGCCATGGTTATGCCCTTCTTGGTGGCGTAGGCCTTGGTCCAGGTGACGTTCCTGGGCACCCTCTTCAGCTCGATCATGTTCTTGTAGCACTTGTTGGTGCAGTAGAGCAAGGTCGTGCCGTCCTTCCTGACATACATCTTGCCGGTTCCAGGCTCGATCTGCTCTCCGCAGAAGGAGCATAAGTGTTGCTCAACCATGTGATGACCTCCTTACCTCAGGGAGAGCTTCCTCGCCTCTCTCGACGTCTCTCTGAGCATCAGGATGTCACCCATGCGGACCGGACCCATGATGTTCCTGGTGATGATCCTTCCCTTGTCGCGGCCGTCCAGCACGCGGACCTTGACCTGGGTGGCTTCCCCGGTCATGCCCGTCCTGCCGATTATCTCCACGACCTCTGAAGGAATGCTATCTTCGTCTGCCATCTATGACACCCTTTAGCCCTTTATCTTCTTGACCTGGTCGACCAAGGCCTCCAGGATGGGCTTGCCCTTTCCAGCGTCGAGTATGGCGATGGAGGCGGTGGGCTTCTCCAGTCCGCAGGAAGCGCCCAGCTGGGCCTTGCTGTCAACGTAGACGTACGCTATGTTCCTCTCCTCGCAGAGCATGGGCATGTGAGCCAGTATCTCCGGGGGCTGAACGTCCTCGGCCAGAACGACCAGGACGGCCTCTCCGCGCTCCACGATCTTGGTGACCTCGTTGGTGCCCTTCTTCAGCTTGCCGGTGTCCCGGGCCAGCTCGACGACCTCATAGGCCTTGTCCTTGAGTTCCTTGGGCATTTCAAATCTAACGAACACTGCTTTTGCCAAACTTATACCTCCTTCCGATGCGTTAACATCCTCATTATTCATGGGCTCATAAGAGCAGGAACGCTCAAAGGAGTGGTTCTATAAAAGGCTTATCTACCGGAACATGACGTTTCCGATCGACACCGCCGTACCGACTGGAGCGTACCTATACCGTCATGAAAAACCTGCATAAAAGGTTAATACGCTCCATGCTTCCCAATCGCAGGTGTGTAAATGAAGATGCCCATGTCCAAAAAGGCCCTCATAGGGGTCGGAGCGATCATGGCCGTCGCCGGCGACGGCCTGGCCTATTACTTCAACACCGCCACCCACGAGGAGAACATCGGTCTCTTCACCTACGAGGTGCTGACCTACGATTCCGATTATGTCACTGGCGCGCTCGCCTTGGCGGTGATCGGGACGGTCATATTGCTCCTGGGCGCCTTGGTCAGGGATTAGGGACCGCCGCCTCTAAAGTTTGGAAAAGAGCTGGCCCAGACCGTCGACCGCCAACAGCCCCTTCTCCTCCAGGGAGTAGAGATGTGTCCTTCGGTCCACGACGACGTATCCAGAGTCTACTAGCTTCCTTAGATGGAACTGGAGGTGCCCCTTCTGCATCTGCAGCTCCGACATGATCTCAGTGAAGCTGCGCGAGCTTGTGTACAGCAATGCCAGTACCTTGAGCCTGACAGCGTTGGAGAGCGGAGCTAACATAGCTTCCAGCTTTTCGGGTTCGATGCCCGAGTAGGCACTGTCGCACGATCTCCGGACACCGGGGCGTCCGGTATGGAACCGCAGCGTCTCTAGCAGGGCCATCTGCTGCCTGCTCCGGTCCAGGACCGAGAGCAGCTCGCCCCTCGGTCCGGCATCAATATCCGCTCTTGGGGACCCCGCTACGATCTCCCTAACTTCATCCAATGACCTTATGGCGCCGTCCAGGTCATTTAGCTCGTACCTATCCATGGCCTTATCGTAAAGGTCCGAGATCTCGCTGAGGACCTTCGAAGGCGGGCCTGGCCATCCTTTCAGAAGCTCGCGGACCGCTTCGCGGTTTTGATCCAGATATGACGTGCCTATCTGATCGTGGAAGGCCTGGTCCATCTCATCCTTGCGCAACGAGGTGACCGAGCGCCCGAGCGCGTCCAGACCCTGACGCAGTTCCTCGATCTTCCTCAAAAGTTCGTTCTCGCCCTCGTTCATGAGTAATAGAATATTAGTACCTAGACATATTAAAATATTACTAATTCCGATGATGTTTTAGGTCATGAAAATGAGGATCGGCGTTGTGGCTTGCGAGAGCTTCCGGAAGGAGATGGACCTTCTTACCGAGGGCGACCCGGACATTGTGCACAAGGAATACCTGGAGTTCGGACTTCATTCCTACCCCCAGGACCTGAAGAGGGCGGTCGTGGAGCACGTGAACGCTCTGTAGGGAAGGGTGGACGCGGTCTTCCTGGGATTCGGGACCTGCAATTCCCTGAAGGACGTTCGGAAGGAACTGGTCGTCCCAACGGTCACCATCGAGGCCGATGATTGCGTGGGCGCCCTTCTCACCAACGAAGAGTACGCCCGGGAGAAGAAGGTCTGCGCGGGGACCATGTTCGCCATCCCTTTCATCTCCGAGATGGGTACCGCGTATTTCGAGAATGAGCTTTACAGCAAGATGCCGAACTACAAGGAACTGGGGGTCGACGCGCAGTGGTTCCTGGACATGCTGTTCGACGGTTACTCCAGGGTCCTTCTCGTGGACACCGGGGTGGGCGATCGCGATGACCTGCGGTCGCGATCGAGAGACATGGCCGATCGCCTCGGGCTGCGCTACGAGGAACGACAGGGGACACTACAGGTCCTAAAGGACCGCCTCCAGGACACCAAGGACCTGGCCTCCTCCCTTACGCGTTCCGCATAGGGCTCAGATGAAGTGCAGCTGCTCCTCGTGCGGCTGCTTCATGGGCTTGACCTTATCGAACACCGCGCATACCGGCTGCTCCACGCCGCCGTAGTGCAGGTACCATTTGCGGCACAGCCATTCCTGCAGCTTGGCCACGTCATCGTTGTCCATGTGGCGGAAGCGCCCCTGCAGCTTCAGGTAGTCCGTCACGGGCAGCATGGTCTGCGGCTTGTAGGTGGTTCGCGCTTCCCCGTCCTCCAATTCGTACAATGTCCACATCCCCGTCTCCACTGCCAACCGGGAGATCTCCACGGTCATGGACGGGTCGGAGCGCCAGCCAGGGACGCAGGGCGTCATGACGTGCAGGAACCGGAATCCCTTGAGGTTCTTGGCCTTCTCCACCTTCTTCACGAAGTCGTTGAAGTGGGCGATGGATAGCGATGCGGCGTACGGAGGGTCGTGAGCGGCGATGATGGCCATGAGGTCCTTCTTGAACTCCCTCTTGCCCTCCACCTTGGTACCGACAGGTGTGGTCGTGGTCCAGGCCCCGAACGGCGTGGCCCCGGACCTCTGGATGCCGGTGTTCATGTACCCCTCGTTATCCAAGCACACGTACAGGATGTCCTCGTTGCGCTCGGCCGCCCCGGACAACGCCTGTAGACCGATGTCGAAGGTCCCGCCGTCGCCGGCCAGACCGACGACGGTCGAACTGAGGCCGCGACGCCGCTGAGCCGCCCGTATCCCTGAGGTCACCGCCCCGGTGTTCTCGAAGGCCGTGAACAGATAGGGCGTCCTGAAGTTGCTGGTGGGATACATGGCGCTGATGACCACCAGGCACGAGGCGGGAACGTAGACGGTGGTATCGGCGCCCAGGATGCGCATGATGTTCTTGACCGCCACGGCCATGCCGCATCCGGCACAGGCCCCGTGACCGCTGATGAACATATCGTTCGTGGGCATGTCCTTGATGGTGCGCATCTCGCTCATTCCATATCCCCCCTGAGACCGTGCCAGGTGACCGCACGGACCGTCTCCCCCCGGGACGCCTTCTCCACGACCTCATACATCTCTCTCATGTGCTCCGGGGTGATGTCGCGACCGCCTATGCCGGCCACGTGGCCGGTGACCACGGTCGGCACGTTGCACAGGGCCGCGGCCACCTCGGTATACACCGGACCGCCGCCGTTGAACGACGCGGAGCGGTCGAAGACGCCTAACGCCTTGAGATCGCGGCAGGCGTGGCACAGTTCCTTGAAGGGGAATGGTCTCATGAAGCGCAGTTTGATCAGTCCCGCCCTCTCACCCTTCTCCCGGAGCTCGTCCACTACCTGACGCGCAAGCCCGGTGGCCGTTCCCAGGGTGAGCATGGCGTACTCGGCGTCCTCCATGCGGTAGGTGTCGATGAGACCGCCGTACGAACGGCCGAACTCCCTGGCGAACAGTTCGTCCACCTCGGCGATGACCTCGCGGGAGTGATCGACCGCCCGGTCCAGCTGGTAGCGCATCTCCATGGCGTACTCCGGCCCCACGATGGGATTGATCAGCTTGGGATCGGAGGGGTCCAGCATGTTGTACGGAACGAACCGGGGAAGGAAGTGGTCCACCTCCTCCTGGTCCGGTACGTCCACCCTCTCCACGGTGTGCGACAGGATGAAGCCGTCCAGGCAGACCATGACCGGAAGCAGCACCCGGCGGTCCTCCGCCAGACGGAAGGCCATGAGCGTGGCGTCCAGCGCCTCCTGGTTATCCTCGACGTAGACCTGCAGCCAGCCCGAATCCCGCTCGGCCATGGAGTCGTTGTACTCCACCCATATGCCTGAAGCCGCCCCTAGCGAGCGGTTGACGTTGGCCATCACGATAGGCAGACGGTTCTGCGGCACGGCGTACAGCATCTCGTGCATTAATGCGAGTCCTTGCGAGGACGTGGCCGTGAACACGCGAACGCCGCCGGCGCTGGCGCCTATGGCCATGCTCATGACCGAATGCTCGCTGTCGGCAGGGATGAAATCGGCGTCCAGCTCCCCGTCGTTTATGAACTCCGCCAGCTGCTCGACTATCAGCGTCTGCGGGGTTATGGGGAAGGACGGGACCACCTCCGTCCTGGCGAGCTTCGCCGCGTAGGCCACGGCGTGATCGGCGCTTATGACCCTCACCTTCATCTGGATCCCCCCTTGACCATGTCGATGGCCTTCACCGGACACACCTGGGCGCAGATGCCGCAGCCCTTGCAGTAGTTGAGGTCCCAGCGCACATAGTCGTCCTCCTCCCTCTTTATGCACCCCTCGGGGCAGGAGAACCAGCAGCGCAGGCACCTGATGCATTTCTCCTTGTCATAACGGGGGGTCTGCACCCTCCAGCTGCCGGTGAGGTTCTGGCGGGCTCCCCCGGGACCGACCGTAACTCCTTCCACTGTCGTTTCATCGAGAGCGTTCCCTATTGGAATGTCCCTCCAGCCAGGCAGCCATTCCTTCTTCTGCACCAGGGGTCTTTTTCCCTTGCATCTGCCGATAACGGACTGGGCATGCGCCGCGGCAGCGGCGGCCGCGTTGCTCCGCGCGGCGGCCTCTCCGAACTTCTCCCCGAAGCGGTTCTCGATGGCCTGCTGCATGGATTCCATGCTGACCAGGTCGCACATTCGGACCACGGCGCCCAGTATCGCCGTGTTCACGATGGGGGCCTTGAGAAATTCCATGGCTATCGCCGTGGCGGGCACCGTGGCACATTCCACCTCCACCCCCAGGTCGATCTCCGTCGGGAGCTTCCTGGTGTTTATGACCGCCTTACCGCTCGGTTTTAGTCCGCGGGCCACCGGCTCGATGTCCAGTAACGATTCGTCAAGCACCACCAGCAGGTCCGGCTCGTAGACCTGGGACTTGATGCTGATCTTACGGTCGTCTATGCGAGCAAAAGCCATAACAGGAGCGCCGCGCCGTTCCGCCCCGAAGTACGGGAACGCATGGGCATGCCTGCCTTCGATCACCGCCGCCTCCGCCAAAGCCTGAGCGGCCATGACCGCACCCTGCCCTCCGCGACCGTGGAACCGGACCTCGTACATAGAACACCGGTTCATAATCTGAGAGTGGCTTATTTAACGCTCCGCCTCTGAACAGAAAAAAAGGTTCTCGGAAGAGGTTTAGACCTGCACCAGGTCGGACCATCCCTCGTATCGGGGATCCTCGCCCATGGCCGCCTTGTGGAACACCACGCCCAGCCTCTTGGTCACTGGCCCGATCTTGCCCTCCGCTATCAACCGATTGTCGATGGAGCGGATCGGGGATATCTCCGCCGCGGTCCCGGTCATGAACACCTCGTCGGCCATGTACAGCTCGGAGCGGGTGATGTCCTTCTCCACGACCTCGATGCCCATGTCCTTGGCGATGGTCATGATGCAGTCTCGGGTGATGCCTTCCAGTATCCCGGCGGACACCGGCGGCGTGAGCAACCTGCCGTTCTTGACCATGAACACGTTCTCCCCGGTGCCTTCGGCCACGTTGCCGTTGGGGTTGAGCATGAGCGCCTCGTCGCAGCCGTGCTGGATCGCTTCCAGTTTGGCGATCACCGAGTTCACGTAATGCCCGCTGACCTTGGCGTTCAGGGCGGCAGCGTGGTTGGAGTACTTCTCCCATGACGAAGTGATGATGTTCGCCCCCTGCTCCACCTGGTCCTTGCCCATGTACACGCCCATGTAGGTGCACATGATGCTGACGTTGGTGCCCAGCTTGCTGGGGTTCAGCCCGATCTTGTACTCGGGGTGAACGCCGTAGAATGCTAACGGCCGCAGGTAATCGCCCTTCGGGTCCGCTTCCCTGACCACCTCGCGGCAGGCCTCGCACAGCTGGTCCAGGGAGTACGGCACCTTCATCTGCAATACCTTAGCGGAGTTCAGGAAGCGCACCATGTGGTCCCGCAACCGGAATATGTTCCTTCCCTTTTCGGTGTGATAAACGCGGATGCCCTCGAAGACCCCGGTCCCGTAGTGGAAGCCGTGGGCCAGCACGTGCACCTTGGCGTCCTCGAAGTTCACCAGACTTCCGTCCATCCAGATCTTTCCCTTCATCTCATCACCTCAGATGGCGTTGACCGCTCTTATGAAGCGGTCCGGGTTGGTGGCCTGGAGCATCTTCTCCACTTCTTCTATGGAGCCGATCAGGCGAGCCTTGCCGAAGGTGTTCCCGACCAGGGCGTAAGCTTCCTGGCGGCTCTCGTCCACCAGCTCGACCTGGATTATGTCGTGCAGCCGCTGAAGACTGTCCACCGCCCACTCGGCCTGCTTGCGGTCGGAGACCGTGAGGACGACACGGGACTTGCCGGGCATCTCGCATTTCCCGACGACGATGGTGTCCACGTTGATTTTACGGCGGGTGAACTCGCCCATGATCCTCTGCATGACCCCGAACTCGTCGTTCACGACCATCGATATGACTTCCATGTCGATCCCTGTCCTCACTTCTTTCCTTTTATCGGTATCTGATAGTTGCGCACGCTGTGGTTCTTCTTTATGGGTTGGTAATAACCATCGTCATTGCGCCCGTTGTCCTGCCCGCTAGGATACTTCGGTGTGGATAACCAGGGCAGCTGATGGCAGTCGCTTCCCTCGATCACCTTGGGGCGACGCCCCGCGCCTTTCGCCACACCTAGGACCAGCAGGCCGAACGATAGCATTCTCATTGACAGACCAACCTCACAATGAACGGGAAAGCCAAGGGCTCCCCTTTCAGACACCCAAGACGCGCTGGACCAGAACAATGTCGGTGCAAATGCTCAGCGCTTCCATGGTCCGTTTGTATTTCTGACAGCATATTTAAGGGTTGTCTTGGACCCCGTTGCCGGTCGGCACGAAATCGGGGGGTATGCCTGGGTCCATGGCGTTCATCTCTTTCAGTATCCTCCTCAGGAACACCTTGGTGCGGGGGTTCTGAGGATTTACGAATATCTCCTCGGGGGTGCCCTGCTCGGCGATCACCCCTTGGTCCATGAATATGACCTTGTCCGCCATCTCGCGGGCGAAGCCCATCTCGTGCGTCACCACCACCATGGTCATTCCGGAAAGCGCCAACTTCTTCATTACGTCCAGGACCTCGCCTATCAGCTCGGGGTCCAGGGCGGATGTCGGCTCGTCGAAAAGAATGACCTTGGGGTCCATGGCCATGGCCCTTGCGATGGCCACCCTCTGCTGCTGCCCTCCGGACAGCTCGCCGGGGTAGGCGTCCGCCTTTTCTCCTAGGCCGACCTTCTCCAGGGCCTTGATCGCCCTCTCCTCGGCCTCGGCCTTGGTCATCTTCTTCACCTTCAGGAGGGCCAGGGCGATGTTGCGCTTGGCCGTGAGATGCATGAAGAGGTTGAACGACTGGAACACCATGTTCATCTGCGTACGGACGGCATTGATGTCGATATCGTCATCGTTAATGTCATGCCCCTGGAATATGATCTTTCCACCGTCAGGAATGTTGAGGTGGTTCAGGCAGCGCAATAGGGTGCTCTTGCCGCTTCCGGACGCCCCGATGATCGTGACCACTTCCTGGGGCATGATCTTCAAGGAAATTCCTTTGAGAACGTGGTTGTCGCCGAAGGACTTCTTCAGGTCGATCACTTCGAGTATCGGCTCGGTCATTTCTGATCACACCCCATCATGCCCGGAATGGCGAAGCGCCTTTCCACGTACCTCAGGATGCGGGAGGTGCTGAAGGTCAGCACGAAGTAGAGCACAGCAACGAACAGCAGCACCGGTATGGACTGCCCAGTGGTGGCGCTGATGAGCTTTCCACGCAGGGTGAGCTCGAGAACGCCTATGGTCATCACCAGTGAGGAGTCCTTGATCATGGTTATGAACTCATTGGTGTACGGCGGAAGCGCGTTGCGAAGGGCCTGGGGAATGACCACGTTGAAGAGCGCCTGGTTGTACGTCATGCCCAACGATCTAGCGGCCTCGATCTGCCCTATGGAGATGGACTGCACCCCGCCGCGGAATATTTCTGATTGATATGCTGCGCTGTTGAGAGAAAGAGCGATCAGACCGGCCACCAGGGGGCTGTCCACATAGATGCCCAGCTGAGGAAGGCCAAGATAGATCAAGAATATCTGGATGAGGAGAGGCGTGCCGCGGAATGCTTCCACGTACACTGTGGACGCACCGTATACGAGCGGGTTTCGAGATATGCGGCACATGCCGATCAGTATACCGCCAACGAACCCCAGGATGATGGAGATGACCGATATCAGCAGGGTCGTCTGCAACCCCTTCATGAATATCGGGAAGTACTCGGATATTATCGTCCAATCAATGGTCATGACCATTTTGCGGCACCTGTTCCATTAGTTGAATAAAGTTAAAGGAAGGGGTTTGGTTGTCGATTTTAGAGCAGCCACTCGTTCAGGATATCGTCCAGGGTCCCGTCGGCGATCATGTCGGCGATGGCGCCGTCGATCGCGGCCTTCAGTTCAGGCTCGTCCTCGGGAATGAGGATACCGTAGGACTCCAGGGTGTAGATCACGAACGCCACCTTCAGGTCGTAGTTGGTGTCGTTGGAGTACTTGTTGGCCACCGGGGTGTCCACGATGAACGCATCATACTGACCGTTGTTTACACCGAGGACGGCTGCCGGAACATCGGAGAGCGGGGTGTTGCTCTCAGGGCTCAGATTCTCATCGACCCACCACTGCCCGGTGGTCCCGGTCTGAGTAACCAGCTTCGAATCGTTCAGGTCCTCAAGGGCGGCGATGTCGCTGCTGTTCTGCACCAGCACGGCCTGGTTGGCCACGTAGTACGGAGTGGAGAAGTCGTTGACCTCGTCACGAGCAGCGGTGATGGTTATCGAAGATATGGCGCAGTCTAGCTGGCCGGTCTGAACCGCGGCGAACAGCGGGTCGAAGTCCATGGTCTTCCATTCTATGGTCACATTAAGCTTCGCGGCCACGTACATCATGATCTCGATGTCTATGCCCTCGAGCTCGTCAGTGGTAGCGTTGATGTTCTCGAAAGGGGGATAAGGCACCTGGGTACCAACAACGATCTTGCCCCTGCTTTGGATGCGGTCCAGGGCGTTGTCGTATTCCTCCTCTGCGTTCAGGAATCCTCCCAAAACGACGACAGCGACGAGGGCCACGACGATCACGACCACGGCGGCGATGATCATCATGTTCTTCTTGCCGCCCTTCTTCTTGAGGGAAGCCCCGCTGTCGGCGGGTTGACTGGAAACGGTATCGTCTGCCATGGATTAACACGGATACCTTGATTTGATTTAAAACTATTTTCTGAGATTAGGGGGAATCAGTACTGTTTTACTGTTGTTCGTACAAAATTTTACGATTTCCGCATAAAAACCTTCATTTTGACCATTAAAATACGATTTGCGTAGAAAGAAGGGGATCACCTCTCCGTAAGCCTGTTCCACACCTCTATGAGAGCGTCGGCCGAGTCCCTCTCCACGTCCTCCCGGACCCATATCAGCAACCTCATGATCTTGTTAGGGTCGGTCAAACAGATCACCTTTTCCTGGTCATCGCTCACCTTGACGAGCTCAGCGAGGACCAATCGTTTGATATGATAGGTCAGAGTGGATTTTGATATTCCCACAAGTGGCGCTAGTTCGCAGTATCTGATCGAACCCTTGTCCAGAACGAACAGCAGGATGGCTCGGGTAGAACGATTCTTGAGGTAGGATATGGACTTAATATCGGTGGGATTTACCGCCCCGGTCGAGAAATATCTGAGATGGTTCCCCTCCTGCTCCGTTCTCACCATGCCGGCATCAACGAGGACCTTGAGATGGTAGCTGAGCATTCCTAGCTCCATGTCCAGCCCCCTCTCCATCTCCCGCAGGAACGTTCCTGGCCTGGACCTGATGTACTCGAATATCCTTTTTCGACTATCCAGATCCAAGGCATCTCCCATGCGCATCATCCTTTGAGCAATGCCAGATAATTTGCTCCGATAATCAGCAAGAGGAGAACGACCGCCCAATTGCTCATTCTCAAATCGGCGAGGTCAAGGACCTCACCGATCAGGACCAGCGAGGACAGCGCCGTGAAACCGGCGAAGGATATCACTATCCATATCATCCTGCCCCTCTTCGTCCTACTGACCGCTCTTATACTGACCAAAAGCATGATCACGCAGATGCCCAATAGTACGATCCTCAAGGCCAGGTCCGTTGGGTTCAAAGACCATCAACCCCCGATGATATTAGTGCCCCTTCAGTTATAATGTATTCGTCATCTTTTGATATAATGAGAATTGAGACCTCACGTTTGATGTGCGTACCAAAAACTCTTATGAGCTAGACCTCCATAATTAGAATTTAGGTGTTGGTTTTGCGATTATCGCAGATGCTCAGCATCTTATTTGCCGTCATTCTTATCAATTTAGCATTGGCTACTTTCATTCCTTTCTCCAATGCGGAAGCGGTCCCCGCGACCGGCTTCAATGGCTCCGTAGCGTATGATCAGGGATTGGGAGAGGGAAAGCACATATTTTTTAATCTGAACGAGACGAACGGCCTGATCTCCGATTATGGCATCAACACCTCGGACGGAAGAAAGGTGCTGATAGACAACATCTCAGTGGAAGGGTTCATCCCTTCCGAGTTGCAGTTCCTCGGTTCATTGGTCAAGATGAGCGACGATAACACATCCCTGACCATGCACGACAACCCGACCGGCCTGATGCACGCCAAGATGAAGCAGGTTACCGCGGTCAACCTGGAGTTGGCCGGGAACCTGACGGTGATGGATCAGATGGAGTCCGATGAGGAAGGGGAAGTGTCTTACCAATTGATCGTGTCCGATAACGACACAAGAGGGCTGATAGTGTCCGACCGGCCGTTCGATGTCCTTGAGAACGGAACGTTCATCGAGACCGAGTGCAAGGACCTCCTGGTCCGCTTCCTACCTTATGTCGACCCGGAGCGCGGATGGATGGAGACGGTGCTCATGGAGGCGGTGGAGGACGGACGGATATCCGCCGAGGTGTTCCTGGCCGTCAACGAGGAGGGCGCAGGGTCCGATGTAGTGCTCTACAACACCGTAATCCAGGTCGAGGTACGTTCAGTGCAAGAGAACCGTTTCCAGATCGGGACGGAAGGGGAGAACCCCGATGGGATGCTCTTGTTGGTGCATGTGGAGGAAGAGATCATGGAGATGGCCGAAGGGCGCCTCCGGGTGGAGAGGGCGGGCACCGAGCTCGAGCTCCAAAACCCCATGGTACTGATCTACGAACATCCCGAAGAGCCCAGTTATGCGGTCATTGGCGACGGAGATGCCAATCAGATGCTTATCTACCTCCCCCCGAGCGCGCTGGGAGAGGTGACCGTGGAGGGGATAGAACCCGGAGCAGCACTGCTCACTCCCGCCGGACTTATCGCGATCGTGGGCTCGATCGCATTGGTGCTGATCGCGGGGTTCTTGGTGTTCAGAAGGAGATAACCGAACCTGCCGACGCGTCTAAAGGACGGTCATTTTTCGATTTCCTTGGTGCTCTGCACCACCTGCCATACCGCCCGGTCCCCCTTGTCCAACCGGACATGGACGGAGGCGTAGAACCTGGCGAAGGCCTCCAGGGACATGGCCCAGGCCATCTTCAACGGGTGCTTGGCGTTGTCCTTCAGGAAGCTGAGGTAGGCGTTGATCAGATAACGCTTGTCCCAAGTAGGAATGTCATAATCGAACCAGCGCTTCATGTACCGCTCGCCGATGTTCACCCGGGTGCGCTGCTCGAAGAAGTCCTCCACATTGGTCGGTCCACGGTTGTAGATCATGGCCGACGGTTCGTACTTCACCTTCAGACCGCGCCTCTCCATGTCCCGACGGATGAGGTCCTCGTCGCTTCCCATGCCCACCGGAATGCGCAGCCCGGTGTTCCGGAAGGCCACTATCTCACCCACCTTCGGGTGTATCAGCGACAGCCGATGATGCATGTCCCAGAGCATGTGCACGGCGAAGCCCATGAAGGTGTTCTTGTCGTTTACAGGCACCGGATGCCCGCCCACCATTCCCGTGGACGGATCGAGGAAGTGCTCGGCCATCAGATCGAACGTATCTTCTTTCATCACGTTGTCGGCGTTGGCCAGGAACAGCACGTCGCCCTTGGCCGCCTCGATGAACGCGTTGACCGCGGAGTTCTTTCCCTCCCGCTTCTCCTGCCTTATCAGACGGACCCGGGCGTCGACCTCCCTTGAATATTCGAGCACCATCTCGTCCGTGCGGTCGATGCTGCCGCTGGAGATCACCAGCATCTCCACCAGCTCCTTTCCTTTGAGCTTCTGGGAGCTCAGGGAGCGCAGGCACTTGAGAATGTTCTTCTCCTCGTTGTAAGCGCATACCCCGGCCGATATGGTCAGCATCGATAGGAGAACGGGGGAACACGGATAAATATTGTCAACGCCGGAGCTGACGTTCGTAACGTATTCTTTACTTGACAATCTATAAATATGCTAAAAATTTCTTGTGATGAGGATTGGGATGGCACAGAAGACCTACGATGATTTGACGGTCATCCTTCCCACATACAACGAGGGAGGGAACATCCAGTCCATGCTGGAGACCCTGGATTCCTTGTATCCCGGAGCCTCTATCATCGTGGCTGACGACAACTCCAAGGACGAGACCCCTGATCTGGTCCGTTCCTTCGCGGCGAGCCATCCCAAAGCAAGGCTCCTCAGCCGCGACCCTGGTGACCGCGGGCTCACCGCCAGCATCATGGAGGGGATCGCGGAGACCCGGACGAAGCTCTTCGTGGTCATGGACGCCGACTTCCAGCACCCCCCGGAATCCGTGGGCGCAATGTACGACCTTCTGGCCGAAGGCGCGGACATGGCCGTCGGCAAGCGGGAGGACAAAACGAGTCTGAGCTCCAGCCGCATGCTGGCATCATGGGGCGCCAACGCTTTGGCAAGGTCCTACCTGGCCGTGATGAGGCGGCCGACCACCGAGGACACCATGAGCGGGTTCTTCGGGGGACGGACCGACAAGTGCCAAGAGGTCATCTCCAAGTACGGTCGCAAGTTCGAGCGGGCCGGTTTCAAGGTCCTCTTCGACATCCTCAAGTTCCTGCCCCGGGACACGGTGGTCAGAGAGCTAGAGTTCCATTTCTCATCCCGACGCGCGGGAAAGTCCAAACTGTCCTCGAGGGTCATTCTTTCGATACTCCGGCAATGCGGGCCGGCCGGCAAGGCCGCTGCGCTCGGGGTCAACTTCCTCTTCATCAACATGCTGGGCAGGTACATATCCGCCCTGGTGCTGGGACTGACGTTCACCTTCGCCCTGATGGGCACGCTGAACGTGGCGTACGACGACCATCTGGTTAACTCCACGATACTGGCGTTCGTGCTCGCCATGGCCTATCTGGTCGTGGCCAACAAGTACCTGTTCTCGCACGGGAAACGGGACCGCCTCATCATCGGGATGAAGATGGTGTTCACCGGTTTCACCGGTTTCCTGATCAGCCTGTTCTTCTTCTACATGCTGTTCTCCACCAGCTATACCGTCCAGACCTGGCCGATGTTCCTGGGCTTCGGCATAGCCTACCTCTGGAACACCCTGAGCAGCGTCATCCCCGAGAAGTGATGAAGGTCTCCTCTCCGAACTGGATGCGTAACCATCCTCAACCCGGTTGCTTTTCCCCAAAGTATTAATTGCCTGAACCATCAATTTGAAAGAGATGTCCTACAAGCAGTTCGACGTGTACGTGCAGGACCGCCCGGGGGAGGTCTCCCGGGTGGCAGAGGCCCTGGCCCATAACGCCGTCAATATCCGCGGGATAGCCACGGACATAGGCGCGGGAAGGCCGAGGGTGCACATAATCACCGACGACGACAACAGCGCCCGCAGCGCCTTGAAGGCGGCGCAGCTGGAATATGTGGAGCATGAGGTCATCGTGGTCTCCATGGCCGACAAGCCTGGTGAACTGGCCAAGATCACCAAGAAGCTGGCCCGGGGCGGCGTGAACATCAATTCCCTGTTCATGCTGGGCCCCATGACCCCCCTGGAAGAGGTGGCCATGACCGTTGACCGCATGGAAGAGGCCAAGAGGCTGCTTGATTTCTCCTAGGCACGGCGGCGGACCCGGGACCTCTCCAGCCCTTTGAAGGAGATCACCACGATAGCGAGCAGGATCAGCGAGCCCCCTATCATGGTGACCAGGTCCGGCCTTTCCCCCAGAAGCAGGAAGGAGAAGAACAGCCCGAAGACCATCTCCACCAGCAGTATGATCGAGGTGGTGGTGGCCCCCAGGGACTTCAGGCCGATGTTGTAGAGCATGAAGGCCACGGTGGTGCAGAATATGCCGGAGTACAGCGCCAACGAGATGCCGCCCGCGCCGACGGAATGATCGGCGGTCATGAACATCCCGATGGGAACGGCGAACACCGCTGTCAGCAGTATCATCGCCGAGGTGAAGTGCACCAGCTCGTACCCTTTCTTGAGCTCCTTGGTGGTGAACACGATGTACATGGCCCAGGACACCCCGGCGGTGAACACCAGAAGATCACCGATCAGGCTTCCCCCGCCCAGGGTCGAGATGTCCCCCTTGGTGGCTATGAGCGCCACGCCGGCCATCCCCAGCACCAGCCCTGCGACCGTCCTCCGGTTCAGATGCTCCTTGAGGATGATCGCCGCCAGGACCGCCACTATCACCACGTTAATATCGACCAGCAGCACGGTGTTGCTTGCTGTCGTGTACGTCAGGCCGACGTTCTGCAGGATCAGGCCCGCCGCGTTGAGGAATGCTATGCCCCACACGGCCTTGCTCTTGAAGATGGCGTAATCGAACTTGTAAATGAAGAAGACCGGCAGTATCGAGATCGCCGAAACGAGGGACCGCAGCGCCGAGAACAGATAGGGGTCGGTCCCCTCCACCGCCAGCTTTCCGGCCACGAACGAGGTTCCCCAGATCATGCCTGCCAGCAGCAGCAGGGCTTGGGTTCGGGGGGGTGCCTCGGCCATGTTCGCCCTCTATCCCATCCGAATATTTATCTCAGATGGAGGACCCGGCCTCCACGTTAGTTCCGGCCAGCATCGTCCCCCTGGAGACCGTGACCCCGTCCCCCAGAACGCAATCGCGCAGCGACGCCCCGTCCCCGATGCGACAGTTCTCGCCGATGACGCACCCCTGCAACGTGGCTCCCTTTCCGACGGCCACCTTGTCCAGGAGAAGGCTCGTCTCGACCGTCCCCTCCAGAACGCAGCCGCGGCCCACGGCGCTGTCCTTCACCAAGGCCGCTGAGGCGGTCACGCCCGGCCCGAAGTAGCAGTTCCCGACCGACCTAGCTCCGGGCGGAGCCTGGGTCGGGGGGCGGCGGGAGGCCATGTCCATGTTCGCCAGGTACAGGTCAGAAGGCCTTCCAATGTCCTTCCAGTAGCCTTTCAGAGGGGTGGCGAACAATCCCCGCCCCTTCTCCAGCATGTCCATGTAGAGGTTCTTGGAGAAGTCGTACTTGGTCCCCGCAGGGATCATCCTGAGAACTTCCGGTTCGAGTACGTACGTGCCGGCGTTGATGACCCTGGAGAACACCTCCTCGGTGCGCGGCTTCTCCTTGAACCGCTCGATCCTTCCCTCCGGGGAGACGCCGACGATGCCGAACTGCTCCGGGCGCTCCACTTCGGTCAGTCCCATGGTGGCCTCCGCTTTTTTTCTGATATGGAATTCTATCAGGTCGCCCAGATCAGCGTCGGTAAGCGTGTCCCCGCTGCCCACAACGAACGTCCCGTCCAGGCGGTCCTCCAGCAGCTTTACCGCTCCGGCGGTGCCCATCGGTTCCTTTTCGAACGCCATCTCTATCTCCACTCCGAAGCGGTCCCCTTCCCCCAGAGCCTTACGGACGTCCTCGGATCGGTATCCACAGGCCAGGAACACCTGTTCGATTCCGGCCTCCGCCAATGAGCGGATGACGTATTCTATGCAAGGCACGCCTAGCACTGGCAGAAGCGGCTTCGGCCTGGTGGTCGTGAGCGGCCTCAGCCGGGTGCCCTCCCCTCCCGCCAATATCACCGCCTGCTTCACTCCGGACATCACGTACCCCGCTCGAAGACCCTGATCACGTTGTGGTCCTTCTTGGCCCCGATGGCCTTCGACACTGGCAAGCACTTGCTGCGCAGGAGGTGTGCTATGGGCCTGATATCGGCATCGGAGAGGGCCTCGAAGTTGGCCATGCCCTTGGCGATGACCAGGTCCGCCCTTTCGAACGCCTCCCTGAGGGCCTCGGGCGCGCGGTCCAGGTCTATGCCGATGGCGAACACGCCAGTGGTCAGGCTTGTGTCCATAACCTGGTCCGCCCCGGACAGGGACAGGTCCTCCCAGGTGGCGTCCGTGATGATCGGCTCGCCCTTCACCACCCCGGTCACCTTCAGGCCCATGTCCTTCAGCTCCCGGAGCAGGGGTAGGTCCAGAACGATCTCGCCGCAGTTGTCGAAGAGGTAGAGCACCTCCTTGGCCCCCTGCAGCAGCTCCCGGAGACGCCCCAGGTCGTTCGGTTCCGGCTCCTGGGAGACCAGGGACTCGAAGGTGTGCCTGAGCTCGTCCGGGCTCTCGAACCCCCCGATGCCGAAGTCCATGACGTTGCCGGCTATGGCCACCAGGATGGCGGTCTTCAGCCGGTCCTGGGAACCCTCCACCAGCTCCTCCGCCCTCGGGAGCAGCGAGGCGGCCACCCGGTTGGCCTCCGCCTTCAGCTCCGCATAGGGGTCGCTCACCCCCAGCATGTCGTACGAGAGCCGGTGGACCTTGGTGGCCAAGGCCGCCGAGTTCATGCCCGGCCTCCATTCCTCAGCCACCAGGCGCAGGCAGGATGACATGACATCCTCCTCCCTGGAAGGGTCGACCAGCCTGGTCTGGAACAGTATGCGGCGCAGGAGACAGGGAGCGCACTCGGCGGAGAAATCCATGAGCGGGGAAAGTGAGGGTGCTCTATTATTCCTTTCGCCGACCTGATGCAAACTTAATATCCAGAGAACAGATTCGACCTTGATACATATGGCAGAGTCCGTTCTTCTCCGCGTGGCAAAGGCCCAGTCCCAGACCGAGGTGGGCCTGGGCCGGGCCCGGCTTGACATGAAGACCCGCAAGGAGCTGGGGGTCGACGCAGGCCAGATCATCGAGATCACCGGAAAGAAGATGACCGTGGCCAGGGTGTTCCGGGCCCAGCAGGAGGACGAGGGCAAGGACATAATCCGCATAGACGGCGTACTGCGCTCCAACGCCGGGGTTTCCATCGGAGAAAGGGTCACCGTGGCCAGGGCGGACCCCCAGCTGGCCAGCAAGGTGGTCCTGGCGCCAGCGATCTCCCAGAAGAAGCGCGTTAACAGCGTCAGCTTCGGGGCGGGAACGGACGAGCTGGTGCGCAAAGGATTGCTCGGGCGGCCCCTGGTC
>JBFYNB010000006.1:0-35646 GCA_041304605.1 Methanomassiliicoccales archaeon | reverse complement strand
CAATCAGAAGAAAGGTATTACAATCCTGATCGTGTCGCACGATCTTGCCGCGGTCTTCTGCCGCATGTCACGAGTGCTCTGCGTCAACCGCGAAGTGCACAGCAGTGCGATCAACGAAGACATCGTGCCCGACGACGTGCTCAAGCGGGGGTACGGGGAGCACTTCCACTTTGCCTTCCACCAGCACCAATGCAAGGAGGTGTTCATCGATGAGCAGCTTTGACATCTTCGATCTTCCATCCCTGTTCCAATATCAGTTCCTGCAGATGGCGCTGGTAGGCGGTATACTTGCAGCGGTCGTCTCCGCCTGGATCGGGCTCTTCCTGATACTGAGGAAAGAATCCATGCTGGTGGACGGAGTGGCGCACACCGCGTTCGGCGGCGTGGCCATAGGTCTTCTGATCGGCATAGATCCCATGCTAGGCGCCATGGCGGTCTCGGCCGCGGCCGTTCTCGGTATTACGTACATGAGAAGAAAGGGATTGGCGCAGTCGGACGCGGCCATAGCGGTCATGATGGCCATGGGATTCTCCTTGGGAATGATAGTGATCTCACTGGCCAACGGTTTCAACGTGGAACTGTTCAGTTACCTGTTCGGTTCCATACTCACCATCGACAACACCGACCTGACGGTGCTTATCGTTCTGGCGTTGGTCATCATCGGTTTCATGGTATTTTTCTACAAGGAGATGCTGGCCATAACCTTTGATGAGGATGGGGCGCGGTTGCAGGGCATACCGGTGCAGGCCATGACCATGGCCTTCAACCTCCTGGTGGCGGTGACGATCGCCCTTTCGATAAAGGTGATAGGCATCATCCTGGTGGTCGCTTTGATGGTGCTGCCCGGGCTCACCGCCCTGCAGCTGAAGCGGTCCTTCAAGATAACTCTCGCCGCTTCCACGGTCTTCGGAGTAGCTGCCGCGGTGCTGGGGATCGTTCTCTCCGTGCTCTTCAGCGTATCCACCAGCGGAGTGATAGTCTTCAGCGCCGCCGGGATCTTCCTGTTCGTGACTGCCTACGAACGTCTGGCTTGAGCCAGATGTCCGATCTAATCATAAATAAAAAATTGATATGATAAAAAGTTGCATGTTTTTTGCAAACAATTCTTAAAAAATGTAATAAATTGAAAATTATTTCTATTTAGCACTAATTTACTAGGCGTTAATGAAACTTTTTTTCACAAGCCATCAACAACCATTATATAGGGTCCATGAGGTTAGTGGCCTGGGGATTTCTATGGGCTATGAAGAAATGTTTCCAGCCATGGATAGCAGGTGGCACGGTAATGCCGCCAAGCGCTTTGCGAGCCCCTTTGTAGACAGCCCACACGACCGCATAGACGTGGACCCGATCATCTTGTCCAACGCCGCTGTGGCCTGCGGGTATACTATAAGGGACTTCTATGAAAAACCGGAGTTGGGTATCCACTGCGTCGGCTACATATCCCATCTCTTTGACCTACTACCAGTTACGCACTGGTTCTTCTCATTGCCGTGGGTCACTGAGCTTGGGCTGAAGCTGCACTACAAGGAGACCCTTCCGCCGATCTCGACCGGTCCGATATACTCGGAACCCGAAGATGTCGACAAGATGAGGGTAATCGGAAAGGAGGAGCTGGTAAAGGCTACCGGCGAATTCGCCACCGTACCCAGGTTCTTCAAGATCTACGACTATGTCGCCAAGAACTTGCCAATGACCCTGGTTCCGATCTCCTACGGTTTCGACCTGGTCGGAGCCGCTGCGGAGATGGTCGGTGTTGAGAACTTCATCATGTGGACCTTCACCGAGCCTGAGGCCGCGGACAAGTTGGTTAAGATATACACCGACACCGCGATCAACGGCGCTGAGGCTATGGCCGACAAGTACGGAATGGCGATGCTCATCGTCGGATCCGTTCTGGCCAACAACGATATCTTCAGCGACGAGGGCGTCGAGAGGTACTCCGTGAAGAACATGTTCAGGTACGTGGACGGCTGCTTCAAGCATGGAGCTGGCCCGCAGGTGTTCTATCACCTTTGCGGTAACCACCAGACCGACTACAAGCTGTTCAAGGACGGCTTGATGTGGTCCCCGTTCACTGTGATCCACGCCGGTTACTCGGGAAGGAACGCTTTCCCGTCCGCCCTGCTGAAGGAGACCTTCCAGGACAAGGCGACCTGCATGGGTTCCGTCGACACCAAGCTGATGATCGACCCCGTCCCGAACAAGGTCTATAACGCTGCGAAGGAGCAGCTGCTCCAGGGCCGTGACTCCAAGAAGGGTTACATCCTGGGTACTGCTTGCGAGACTCCTCCGTACACCATACCCGGTCAGATGTTGGCCTTGGTCAAGGCGGCTAGGGACTTCGGTACCTACGGAACATGGTGAGGTGACAAAAATGGTAACTGTTACAATACCCGCCAACGTTAAGGAGCTCATCGCGAAGAGGGGCTTGAAGGAATCCGACATCATTGACGTCGTGAACACCGCAGCCAAGACTGGCAAGTACATAAAGAATGGCAACGACGGATTGGCCAAGAAGGTCATAGGCGGACTCACCGTCTACGTCCTTAGCGACCTGTCCGGATCCGGCACTGCCGTTGTAAAGACCGCCTACGCGCACAAGATGTCGCTGGGCAAGATCGTCAACGTCATGGCCGAGACCAACTGGAAGACCCATGATGGCAAGGCCGTGGCTCAGGGCCACGTCGACATGGAGTACATGACCGTCAAGAGGACTGGTCCGGCTCTGGTCGACCCCGCTAGCGGGGACGCCTGGGTCGAAGAGTACTTGGCCGTCAAGACCTTGGCCGCTGCCGAGGGTCTCTTCGAGAAGAAGCGCGCTTAAAACAACTTCAGGCCGCTAAACGCGGCCTTTCCTTTTATTTTTCGAGGTCATGCGGAAGCGCTATTGCTTTTTTCAACAAAAAGTAGAATAGTATCGCACGTCATTCCAGGTGGATAACACGGTGAATGAAATGAGCGAGGTCATCGGTCATACCAAGGGGCTCTGCCCCAAATGTTTGAAGACCATCCCGGTCACCAAGGTGGTCGAGGACGACAAGGTCTACCTCATCAAGGAGTGCCCTGAGCACGGGACGGAGAAAGTTCTGGTCTGGAGGGGCAGGGAAGATTACATCGACATGAACCGCTACGCAGCGGTGCACTCCAAGCCCTTGAAGATCGCCGTGGAAAAGAGCGACGATTGCCCTCAGATATGCGGGCTTTGCCCCGATCATGTTCAGCACACCTGCCTGGTGGTCATGGAGATCACCAACGGCTGCAACCTCAAGTGCCCGGTGTGCTTCGCCTCCGCCAACCAGTTCTACAAGTTCAGCCCCTCGCTGGACGTTATACGCGGCATGTACCAGACCATGCTGGACTACGTCGATCATCCCATAGTCGTGCAGATAAGCGGCGGGGAGCCGACCATCCGGGACGATCTCCCTGATATCATCCGCATGGGCAAGGAGATGGGCATCGATTACATCGAGATCAACACCAACGGTATCCGCTTCGCGGAGGACATCGAGTTCCTGAAGAAGGTCAAGGAGGCCGGGGCTGACGATCTGTATTTCTCGTTCGACGGGCTGCACGGCGATATATACAAGCAGACCTGCGGCCGCGACATACTGGACCAGAAGATGAAGTGCATAGAGAACTGCGAGAAGGTGGGCATGGGCATAACGCTCGTGACCGTCGTATCTCCGAACATCAACCTGGACCGGGTGGGCGAGGTCATCAACTTCGCCAAGTCCAAGGTGCCGACAATTAAAGGGGTGCACTTCCAGCCGATAGCTTACTTCGGCCGATTCCCGATATCCCCAAAGGATAGCGACCGGGTGACGATACCCGATCTGCTGAAGGCCATAGAGGAGCAGACCAACGGCGAGCTTCGCGTGGACAACTTCATTCCCACATCCTGTTCGAACGTCCACTGCGACGCCAAGTCTATGTCGGTGGTTATGGAGGACGGTTCCCTGTTCCCGTTGACCAGCCGCGCGTTCGGCCCGCCCAAGGACACCAAGAACGTCGCCGACAAGACCCGCAAGGAGATATCCGACCTTTGGCGCTTCATCGAGGATTCTCTAATAGTCGAGGAGGATGATGGGACAAAGAACGAATGGGGCGATTTCGTGGACCGGGCCAAGACCCATTATCTCACGGTCTCCACCATGGCCTTCCAGGATGCCTGGACCTCGGAAACGGAAAGGTTCCGCAACTGCTGCATCCACACCGTGACGCCGGACGGAAAGCTGATCCCCTTCTGCTTGTTCAACATCAACTCCATGGAAGGGAAGACCCTGTACCGGCACGAGATGTGGTCGAAGTTCAGCGAGAACAGTAAGTAAAGGGGCTCGCGCCCCCTTTTTTTATTAAAAGTCTAACGGGAGTTTTTCTTCCCGAACGACGTGTAGTAGTTGTTCAGGATGTTGTTGGCGTATCCTGCCAGATACTTCTCGCCGTACTTGTTCTTGGTTATGACCTGCTCCATCGGGAACTCCTTGTCGCAATAGGGGCAGCGAGCGTAGCGGCAATTGTTATTGGCCATGCGGCAACCGCGGCAGGCTATGGCGCGGGACTGCATCAGGCTGAACTCCTTTCCGCAGTTGGGGCAAGCGAAACGTCTGGTCGTGTTCATCAGTTCCGGCGTTACTCCCGCTCTGCGCAATTCCGGTGTCAGCGGCATATTATCACTCTGGCAGCATAACCACGCTCATAATATATTGCTTTTCCCCCGTTTACGTTTCTATAAGGAACTTTCGTCAATCCAGCTCCTTCGAGCGGGGCTCCATGTCCGGTGGGAATATCACGGGCCAATTGAGGAACGGTCGGAACGGGTAAGCGGCGAACTTGTCCGTGGCCTTCATCCCATCCAGCACCTCACCGAATATCTTCGGTGAGATGGCGACGACCAGTTCCTGATCTGGCACCAAACCCCAAGTGCGATCGCCCACGCACGGGATGTCCAGCACCATGTCCTCGCCGTTCATCACCCGGGCGATGGCCGAGCAGACCGTGGACTGGCCGGTGAGCGTCGTTCCTTTCAGCACCCGGCCCTCCTTATACTCATAACCTAGCAGCACCTTCAGCGACTGTCCGGGCGTCATGTACGCGATGATAGCATCCGGCTGGACCGGCATGAGGTCCAGCGGGGCCATCAGCAGGCCGTTGTACCTTCGTCCTTCGTTGCCGAGCATGAAGATGTTGTCCTGGAGCGCATGGGCGGCCTCCTCGTTCTTGGTGAATGGGCGGTTCGGTTCTCCCCTGGCCAGGCGTTCCGGGGTACGGATCAGTCCCAAGCAGGCCAGCCCCCACAGGCATTTCATGCCCTGGGCGGTTGTGACCGTGATCCCGTCATGGCGATAATGACGGGCGAGCGCGGCCATCTGGCACGTGGCCGTGGAACGCATTACCTTCGCGCCAGGCACCGCCAGGGCCTCGGAGGCCTTCTCGAACAGTTTGACACCGATCGGGTAGGTACCCAAGTTCAGCTCCGAACGGAAATCCCTGGCCCACGCCTCCAGCAACGCGTCCGCCATGGTCTGGAGATGGGCTTCCCTTCTTAATAGCCCTGCGGTTTGAAAATAATATATGGGCACGAGGGCATTAGCCCACGATGAGCCTCAAGAAACGCATTATCATGGCCTATGCCCGCACCAAGCTCACCTCTCGCAAGGTATCCGAGGACGTGGAGAACCCATTGCATGATTGGGTGCAGCTCAAGGTTCGCAACACTTTCAAGCGCGAAGATGGTTTCCGAAAGGCTCTGGGGCGGGTCTCCTTGGGGGAGATCGACAGAAAGACGTTCGAGGAGTACCAGCTGTACAAGTTCCGCAAGCAGATGGCCTACGTGATGGAGAACAGCCCGTTCTACCAGAAGAAGTACGGCGAGGCTGGCATAAGACCGGAGGACATACGGACCATGGCCGACCTGGACAAAGTTCCGCTGACGGACCCGGACGACCTGGCCGAGGAGCCGTTCCTTTTCCTCTGCCTTTCGCAGAGCAAGATCTCCCGCACCTTCTCCACGTCCGGCACTTCCGGAAAACCGAAGAGGCTCTTCTACACCAGTGACGATCTTCTGAACATCGTGGATTCGATCGCCGCCGCGCTTCGCTCCACCGGGCTGAAGAGCAGCGAGACGCTACACATCATGTTCCCGGCCGTCGTGGCCTGGGACCCCAGCCTGATGCTGGAGAGCGCCTGCAAGGTCGCCGGTCTCAAATCCGTCGTCTGCTCCGACGTGAACGTGGACGAGCAGATGAGGGTGATGAAGGAGCAGCAGACCAAGGTCATAATCGGCCTCACGTCCTTCATTTACCGCGTCACGGTCCTGGCCAGGGACAAGTACGATCTTCGTTCCCTCGGACTGAAAGCGATAATCTGTTCCTCCGAGCCTCTGTCGGAAGCTGTCCGCCACGAGATGGAGGAGGCCTGGGGGTGCAAGTGCCTGAGCCAGTACGGACTTACCGAAATGGGGCTGGCCACCACCATCGAGTGCCACGTGCAGACGGGGCTGCACATCAACGAGGCGGACTTCATGGTGGAGGTCATCGATCCGGACACCGGGAAAAAGCTCCCGCCAGGCGAGGAAGGGGAGCTGATATGGACGTCTCTATCTTTCCAAGGATCGCCGCTTCTCCGCTATCGTTCGTACGACATATCCAAGTTCATCACGCCTCCATGCGATTGCGGGCACGTCACCGTCGGCAAGATCGGCAAGCCCAAGGGAAGGCGCAACGCGGCCACCAAGATCGGCCTGGGGGAGCACATCTTCCCGACCCTGTTCGATGAGGCGATAATGAAGGTGCACGGGGTGCTGAACTACCAGCTGGTGCTCACGAAACCATCCTTCCGGGACCATCTGCGTTTCACCGTGGAGTACAACGGGGACATGGAGAAGGGCAAGGAAGAGGTGCTCCGAGCGATCACGGAGCTGGAGGAGATCCGCAGTGGCCTGGACAACGATCTTCTCGACCCTATAGAGGTGGAGATGAAGGGAGTGTCCCAGGAGTTCACACCTAAGATGAAGCCCATCGTCGACCAGCGGAAAAGGTTCGACTCCTAGGATAGAATTATCTATCATTCCCTGAATCGCCCTGGCGATGAAGGTCGGGGTGATCTCCGTTCAGGGCGCGGTGCCCGAACACCTGCGGATGTCCAAGATGGCGCTCGAGGCCATGGACAAGAAGGGCGATGCCATAGCGGTCCGTCGTCTGGACGACCTGCGCAGCGTGGATTGCCTCATAATTCCAGGCGGGGAGAGCACCACCATCTCCAAGCTCCTGCGCAAGTTCGATCTCTTCGAAGAGATCGTGGCCATGGGCATGGACGGTGTCCCGATCATGGGCACCTGCGCCGGCTGCGTGCTTTTAGCAAAGAAGGGCGGGGAGCAAGCTGAACGCACTGGCACAGAGCTCCTGGGCCTTATGGACATGGCGGTGGACCGCAACGCCTTCGGAAGGCAGAGGGAATCGTTCGAACATCCATTAGATATCGAAGGGCTGGACTCGCCGTTCCCCGGCGTCTTCATCCGCGCCCCGCTAATTACCGAAACTTGGGGGAGCTGCCGTATCATCAGCAGGCATCAGGGCGAGGCCGTTATGGCCAGGCAGGACAATGTTCTGGCGCTTTCGTTCCACCCTGAACTGACGAACGATACCAGGGTGCACCAGCTGTTATTTTCCTTGGTTTAAAAAGTAAAAATGATCAGGCGGTCCCTTTGGCCGCCTTGATCAGCTTTCTGAGGTCGTCGCCGAGATCGGAATCCTCTACCACAGTGCCGGTGACCACTATGTCCGCCCCGGCCATCCTGACCTTGGCGGCGGTCGCCACGTCCCGTATGCCTCCGCCCACTATCAGGGGGACGGTTATCGCCTTCTTGCAGGTGGCGATCATTTCCTCCGGAACGGCTTCCGGAGCGCCGCTGCCTGCTTCTAGATACACCAGGCCCATGCCCATGAACTCGGCCGCAAGAGCGAACGCTGCGGCGGTCTTAGGCTCGTTCCTGGGGATCGGCCTAGCCTTGCCGACCTCCCCGACCTTCATGCCCGGCTCCACGATGATGTATCCCATCGAGAGGGGCTCGACGTTGATCTTCTTGACTATGGGGGCGCCCTTCACCTGCTGAAGCACGACATTGTCCACGGTGGTGGAGTTCAGCATGCTCATGAAGTACATGGCGTCCGCGTACGGGGAGATGGCGTGCGCCCCGGACGGGAAATAGATGACCGGCACCTTGACCTTCTTCTTGATGGCCAGTATGGTGGCGTCCAGGTTCTCCTGGGTAACGCCGGTGGAACCCCCCACCATGATGGCGTCGGTGTCCATGGATTCGGCCACTGCAGCCATCTCGGCGGCGCGCTCCGGGCTCTGCTTGGCAGGGTCCAGGAGCGTCATGTGCATGGTCCCCTTCTTAACCTTCTCGTAGATGTAGTCCTTGACCGTCACAGTATCCCTCCGATGAGGAAGGCCACCAGCGCCAGGAGCATGCCGTATTTGGCCAGCTTCTGCCCTTTGGTGGGTTTTTCAAAATGAACAATGGAGCAGTATATAAATATTGCATCCGCGAAGGCCACCGCGGCCAGATACCAGATGCCGAAAGTGCCGTCAAAATAAGGTATCGGGCTGAGGGCCACCGCCACCAGGAACGAAAGGCTGGCGATGATGCCCGCATTCTTCGCTCCGATCCGCTTCGGCAACGTCAGGCGGTCGAAATCGCCTTCCATGTCCTCTATGTCCTTTACGATCTCCCGGCCGAGGATGGCCAGGAACGCCAGGAGTGCGATTATGTACGTCCGCTCCATCATTCCCACGACCGCCCCACCGAGCAGGAAGAGCATTCCGGTGAGCAGCGCTATCTCCAGATTGCCGGTCAGAGCGTCCTTCTTCAGCTTCGCTTCGTAGGATAGCATCAACACTATCGCCAGGACCACGATGATCGTGGATTCCAGGTTCAAGAAGAGCGACGCGAGGAAGGAAATAATGAAGCTCGCTATGGAGATGAACAGGACCTGCCTGGGGGTCATCCGTCCAGAGGGCAACGGCCGTTCGGGATGGGCAAGCTTGTCCACTTCCCGGTCCGTATAGTCGTTCAGCGAGTTGCCCCCGGCGATGAACGAAAAGACCGCCACCGCCGCGAAGACCACAGGTTCCCAGTGGTCCAGGATGCCCGTGCCGGCGGCGATGAGCACCCCCATCAGCAGTCCCACTATTCCCATCACGGCGTTGCCGATCCGGAACAGCTGCAGGAGCGGGTTCACGGCCGAACATCGCTATGCCCATACAAAAGCGTTGGCGATATGGTCTGCTATCCTGGCATTGTTCAATAGGAATCCGTGGAAGGAAAATATAGTAATAATTCCTCCTGAGATAACGCACTCATGGCCACCCCCGGACCCGCGGCCGAGGTGGAGAGCGTCAAGGCCGCGATATCCAAGTACTTCCCTGTCTACGATGTGCGGGTGAGCTACGATTCTCTCACTTTCTTCATCACTCCCGAGCAATCCAGCCTGCATGCCAAGTTCGACAACCTGCGCAACGAGTTCAAGGCTCTCAAGCTGGTGCCCATTCTTCGCTACAACGGCGGCGAGTACACCATCAACGTGGTCAAGAGACCAGAACAGAGGACCAGGGGCCTATGGCTGAACGGGGTGCTCATGGTCGTCACGCTGATAACCACCGTCATCGCCGGGGCGGTTCTGTGGGCCTCCTACGGTGGCAACAACGACCTGGCCCGGCCGGAGAACTATCTTTGGGGCGCGCTGTTCTTCGCCCTGCCGCTGTTGGCCATCCTGGGCACCCACGAGCTCAGCCATTACGTCGCCGCCAGGAAATGCGGCGTGGCCGCCTCCCTGCCTTTCTTCATTCCATCCATACCTCCGCTGGGAACGTTCGGGGCGTTCATATCAATGAGGGATCCGATCCCTGACCGCCGTTCCCTGGTGATCATAGGTGCCGCCGGCCCGATCGGTGGTCTGTTGGTCACCATCCCCGTATCCTTTTTAGGACTCTGGCTCACGTCCCTGGGCGACCCGAGCAGCGGCATGGTGGGGGACGCGGGCGCAGTGGCGATATCCATTCAGCCGCTGTACTCGCTGCTTTCGCTACTGGTGCCGCTTCCGGAGAACGTCACCCTGCACCCCACCGCGTTCGCGGCCTGGGTTGGCTTCCTGGTGACCGCTATCAACCTTCTCCCCGCCGGACAGCTGGACGGCGGCCACGTCGTTCGCGGTCTGCTCGGCGACAAGGCCAAGTACCTCAGCTACGCCACGGTGGGCCTGTTGCTGGTGCTCGGTATCTACTACACCGGTTGGCTGATCTTCGCCATGCTGATACTGTTCCTGGGTCTGCGGCATCCCGCCCCTCTTAACGACGTCAGCAAACTGAGCAAAAAAACAATGGTGCTAGGGGTGGTGACCATGGCCATATTGCTGGTCACCTTCTCTCCGATACCATTGGTGGAGATCGCTCCCGACCACTCATTCGGCGTGGAGCTACCAGGCGGTAATGAGACGGTGATGCTGGCCGGGACGTCCGCCTACGTCACCATGCTGGTCAACAACACCGGGAACACCAACTCCACCATGGAGCTGAACGCCATGCAGGTCCCGAATGGCTGGAGCGCTTCTCTTTTCCTTCAAGGGGGGGACGAGGAGAACTCCACTAATTTCCTGGAGGTCCTGGTGCCTTACGAGGAAGGTATAATAGTCATAATCAAGGTCAGCGTCCCTCCGGAGGAAGATGCCGGGGAATGGGATGTGCTGGTGGGCGTGAGATCGTTCAACAGCAACGGGTCGGTCTACGAGAGCGACGAGTACCCGTTCACCTTCACCGTCGAATGAAGATGTGATAATGGCGGGTTAGGGAACGGTGCACACGCTGCTTGTGCAGCTCCTGCAGTTCCATATCCTCCGTCCTCACTTCTCGTGGTAGGACGATGCCTGCCCGTTTTCCAGAGGATAGCACTTCGGCCGTGGCCCTGATGCCCCTGGAGTACAGAAGATCAATGTCCTCCTTCTTGGTGCTGGCCGCCCTACCGTATGGGGGGTCCGTGGCGACCGCCCCCACCTTTCCGAAAATGGAGGGAACGTCGCCGATGTCGGCAACCTGAACATCCGCCTGGACGTTGAAATGCTCGAGATTGCGCTTGCAGCCTTCCACCATCTCCGGGTCTATGTCCGAGCCGATCGCTTTCATTCCCAGCATGGCCGCCTCCAGAACTATGCCTCCCGTTCCGCAGAAGGGATCGAGCACGGTATCGCCACGTCTGGCCTCCGTAAGATTGATCAAAGCTCTAGCGTAACGAGGGTGCAGAGAGATCGGTGAGAAGAACGGCCTCTCGGCGACCTTGCGCAGGTCGAACTGCTTCCGGTCTATCTCATGATCGGCGATGAAAAAGTGCACCTTCTCGGAAAGAAGCACTCTGATCGTCAGGTCCGGTGTGGTGAGGTCGATGTCGTGATCTTGAGAAAGGACCTTGCCGACCTTCTTTGCCAGATCATGGGTGTTGATGTCAGCATGCAATCCCTCTACCGTCCTGGCCCGAACGCAGACGCTTCCCTGGGGAAGCTCGAGTTCGGACGATATGAAATCCAGTCCGTCCACATCGCACGAGCCCAGATAACGTCCGAAACGGTGGGTCAGGCCGAGGCGTCCGGCCACATATGACAGGCAATCGATATCGCATTCCGCCAGAATATAGCCAGGGCCTAAGGCCAGCTGCCGGGATCCAGGGGACTCCGCCCGGAGGCAGGCTAGAACCTCCGCTCCAGGCAGGGTCGGGTGCTCCCCTGACATCTCGAACAGCACTTGGCCAACGGTCATGGTGGAGTTCAGTCCCTTACGCCTTCCTCGGTCACGTTGATGACCACTTCCGCTTCCGGCCGGTCCGGCGAATCAATGAGCCTGGCTATCCTGCGTGTTCCCTTGCTCTTGCGCAGATATACGCGGTAGGTGGAAGCGTGGCCGACGACATGCCCGCCGACCGGGCGGGTCGGATCACCAAAGAAGGCGTCCGGTTTCGCGGAGACCTGGTTGGTGACGGCGATGACCGCGTTGTGCACCTCGGCAAAGGCCAGCAGCTCGTGCATATGCTTGTTGAGCAGGCCCTGCCTTTCCGCAAGCGTCCCACGGCCGACGAACTCCGCGCGGAAGTGGGCGGTAAGGGAATCCACTATCATCAAGCGGATCGGGTGGATCTTGGCGACATCAGCCGCCTTCTCCACCAGCAGCATCTGGTGAGAGGAGTTGTAGGCCCGGGCGACATGAATGCGCTTGAGAGCCTCTTCCGGGTCCACCCCATGGGCATTAGCCATTTGTACGATCCTTTCGGGGCGGAACGTGTTCTCGGTGTCTATGATGACAACGTCACCGTCCAATCCGCCCTTCTCCTTGGGCAGGGTGGCGTTCACGGCAAGCTGGAAGCATATCTGGGTCTTGCCGCTTCCGAACTCCCCGTAGAACTCGTGTATGGCCTGGGATTCAAGCCCATTGCCCAGCAGTTCATCGAAAGCCTTCGAACTGGTGGTCAGCCGGTCGAGGTTCTTTCTCCTTTCGAATATGATGTCGCCGGATTCGAAACCGCCTACATCGGCGGCCTTCTTGGCGGCGTCTATGATCTTGATCGCGGTGGCCTCCCCTATGTCGCATGCGTCGGCCAACGTCTTGGGCGACTCCACCGCTATGGTCATGAGGTTTGTGTATCCTGCTTCTCTAAGCTTATCGGCAGTTGCGGGTCCTACTCCAGGCAACTCTTCAATGTTGGCGTTCGCCATGTCTGCACCTATCCTTCCTTATCCTTGAGCATATTAAAAAGATGTTTGGGGGTTGACCGAAAGTGATTCGGACGAAAGAATCATGAAGGCCCGGAGATTAAGCTGTGACGGTTACAGTCGGCGTTCGTCGCATCAAAAGGGTTTATTACCGAGTTATTATTAAGGAAGTCCATGGCCCAGAAGAAGCGTAAAGAGCCAGAGGTCAAGGAGGAATACAATTTCGCTCCTCCGGACTTCAATGAGAAGGAGTTCTTGGAGAAGGACATTACGGTCACCAAGACGGTCCTTATCAGCGCGCTCCTGGCCGTGGTGTTCGGAGTTGTAGCTTATCTCACCACCAACCTCACGTTCATCATCGGCCTGCTGATCATCGTCATCGGGGCGGTGGCCTTGAAGTGGATATTCCAGTTCCTTCCCCTCGACCTGAGCTCGGTGGAGAACAAGACCTGGCTTGGTAACGGGGCCATGTTCTTCTTCCTGGCGTTGGGCATATGGGTCCTGCTTCTGAACCCCCCCTTCGGGGACACCGTGGACCCCGAGATAAACGATCTGCAGGTCTGGGCTGGCGAGATGCAGTACAACCGCCCCTACAACAACGTGCCATTGGGCGAGGTCACCTTCAACGCTACCGTGATCGACAACGGGGACCTGTCCAAGGTGCAGTTCAGCTTTACGGGAGCGGATCCACAAACGTTCGATATGGTGGTAGGGGACGACGGCCGTTACGAGTTCACATACAACTTCACAGCGGCCAACACCTATTCCTTCGCGGTGATCGCCACTGACGACGCAGGAAACACCCAGACGTACACGTCATCCATCCAGATCGTCTAAACCCGCCAAGTCTCTCTTTTATCCAGCAGGAGGGTGAAGACCCTCCGGTTGGCCGTTCGGTAAGCGTTCTGGCCCGAGAAGGACTTTAATCCCTTTAGATCGCGCAGATCGTTCCCCAGAGCCGCTTCCTTTCCTTTCGCCAGAACGAGGGTCGCCGGATCGCGGTGCTCCCTTTTGACGTACACCATCCACTTGCCGTCGATCATGAAAGGCTGGCCCAGTCCAGACGATCTCCACTTGCTGACAAAATCGTCAGCGTTCTCGGTGCAGGCCGGGGGGCCCTGGTGCAATCTTGACGGCGGCAGTTCCGTGGAGAACAGCTCAAAGGCCATCCGGACGTCCTTTTCTACGTCGTATTTCAATTCCAGAACCCGGAAGTCGTTCATCTCCAGGAGCTTCTTGAAGCCCAAAATGCTCCTCTGGACCTGCGGGTAGAGGTTGTCGTCGACCAGGTCCGGGCGGTCCAGTATGATCACGAACGGGGAGGTTCCGCGGTTGCGGAAGGTGGCCTCGATGGTATCAAGGTCAAGCAATGGTCTCTTACGGGGAAAGAAGAACCTTTCGTTACTTTCCCGCAGATATTCGCGGCTGGCATGCACGAAGAGGCAGAACTGGTCCAGGGAGAGCGCGGACGAGACGTTCCGCTTGGCATCCACCGGGTCCCAGAAGGTCAGCGGAGCGTTCCCGCCGTTCTTCTTGAAACTGTCTACATCCATGACCACGCCCGGACTCCATCCTGAGGCGGCCTGGAGCACGCCGATCAGGTCCCCGAACTTGATTATCAACAGTTCCGTAAGGTAGCCGGAGAAACCCTGCACCCTGGCCTCCGCGCCGTAAACGCCCACGCCCTTCATGAACTGCTTTAGCAGGAGAACCTGTCCACGCTTGGCGGGGTCCAGACTGGAGAGTACGAAACGGGTGTGGAACGGCGTACGGTCGACCGCCGATCTGATCTTTGAAGCGTCCGGCACCGCGTAGCAGGGCACGAGATCGACCTCGAATCCACCGATCTCGCCGTGTGTGTACGGGTGTTCAGCATATCTCGTCTCACCGCCCAGCACCTCCTGCCCTATGCGCAGGCCGATCTTTTCCAGGTCCTTGCGTTCCACGGATTCGGGGAACAGAACGAAGAGGTCTATGTCCGGTTCTCCCACGTACGTTCCTTTGGCCACCGAGCCGACCAGCATGGTTTGTAGGTCCAGACCGGTGCGGGAGATCGATTCGTCCGTCAAGAGCCGAAGCTGCTCGACCGCCTCGTCCAGCCTGTGGATCGTTCCGTCCTTCGGCGTGATCTTGCGAAGAACTCCCTCCTCCAAGGACATGGATTGGGCATTGGGGAAGGGCATTATCATCTTTTAGGGAAAAACCGCAGCGGGCCGGGGTGGTGGGGATTCAAAACTATAGGAGGAAGATCCCCGGCCTCTTTGCGCTGCAGTTAATACTATGTAAGCGCTACTATATAATAATAGCTGTTCAGAGCCCGGAACGGTGGATGCGGATTACCTTACCCAGCTGCACGCTCATCAGGTCGTGGGCGGCCACGGTGCGCACCCCGGTGCCCTTCTCGATCATGCTCGCCTGCTTCTCGGCCCCGGCGTGGATGAGCTTAGCACCGAAATGGGTGAGGATGGCCATTTCAGGTTTAACCGCCTTAACGAACTCCAGGGCATCTTCGGTGCACAGGTGGTTCGGGATCCGGGCCCCCCACGGACGGGTGAGGGGGAGAATGAGCAGCCGGCTGCCCTCCTGTTCCCTTGCCACGCGTTCGTCGAGCTCCGTATCGCTCACGTAGGACACCAGTCCGTCCCGGGTCTCTATGGAGAATCCGACCCCGGTCGGGTCACTGTGCCGGGTGCTGGTGAATTTAATTTTTACTCCGTCGATCTCGGTGTTGCCACCGGGCGTGGCCATCTCGATGCGGTCCAGCAGCGAACGATGGTAATTGGATATGGCCGGTCCATGCAGTTGCGACCCTTCCAGGACGGAACGGGAGGCTAGCAGCGTCCCTCTTTTCTTGAGGCCGCCGCGGGACATACCCTCGATCATCACTTCCGCGTCAGTATAGTGGTCAGGATGGCAGTGGGACACGAGCACCGCATCGGTCTTGGCCGGGTCCAGATTGACGCGGTGCATCTGGTGCGCAGCGGACGGACCAGGATCGATGTGCATGTTGACCCCGTCCATCAGATAAAGACCACCGGTGGCCCTGATCTGGTAAATGGTGGAGAAACGCCCACCTCCCGTTCCCAGGAACACCAATTTGGTCATAGTAATCCGCACCTCGAGATTTAGTGTCCCATGCAGGAACTGGAAAATTAAACTTGCTACCCCGGCATACAATTATTATCGCCGGAAGGCCTTCCAGGGACGATGGCTAGAAGCGTGCTCATCAGGAACGGAACGATCATCACCCAGGACCAGGTCCGCAGGGTGTTCGTGGGGGACATCCTAGTGCAGGACGGCATCATCGCCGAGGTCGGAAAGGTCCGCGGGGGCGCCGACGAGGAGATAGACGCCAAGGGCGCACCGGTGATGCCCGGACTGATCAACACGCACTGCCACGTGGCCATGTCCGTCATGAAGGGGATGGCCGACGATCTGCCGTTCGGGGACTTCCTGAACCGCGTTTTCGCCATCGACTCGGACCGTCAGGACGAGGACCTGCTGGCCGGGTCCCGCCTGGGATGCCTGGAGATGCTTACCGGCGGCACCACCACCTTCGTGGACCTCTACTACTCCCAGGACGTGATCGCTCAGGCCGTCAAGGAATCAGGGATGCGCGGGGTGCTGTGCTGGGCCGTGCTGGATCAGCAGTTCACCACCCAGAACGGCGTTCCTCTGGACAACTGCAAATCGTTCCACTCGCGCTTCGCCGGGGACAAGAACATCGTGCCGGGGATAGGTCTCCAGGGCGTCTACGTCTGCTCGGAGGAGACTTTCATGGGCTCCCGGGAGTTCTCCGACCGCACCGGGGCACTGATGACCTTCCATCTGTCCGAGACGAGGGGCGAGGTCTACGAGCACAAGAACAAGACCGGGAAGAGACCGGGTGACTGGTTATCCTCCATCGGTTTCCTGAACGAGAGATGCCTGGCCGCCCATTCCGCCTGGCTCACGATCAACGAGGTCAGGGCGCTGGCCAAGGCCGGCGCGTCCATATCCTCCTGCCCGGTGTCCAACATGAAGCTGGCCACCGGCGGCGTGGCGCCGATACCGGAGATGCAGAGGGAAGGCGTCAACGTGACCATCGGAACGGACGGTTCGACGACCAACAATTCCATGGACATGTTCGGGGAGATGAAGACGCTCGCGTTATTGCAGAAGTCCAGCCGCTGGGACCCGACGGTGGTCAAGGCCCAGGAAGCGCTCGATTTCGCCACGGTGAACGCCGCAAAAGCTCTCGGCATGCAGAAGGAGATCGGCTCCATCGAGGTCGGAAAGCGGGCGGACATCGTGATCATGGATTCCCGCTCGCCCACTCTCCGGCCGCTCACCCTGGACAACGCCGTCTCCAATGTGGTCTACTCGGCAGGCCGCGGCGACGTGAGGACCGTGCTGTGCTTCGGCGATATCGTGGTCAAGGACCGCATACCGCAGAACTTGGACCTGGACTCAGTCATCGAGGACGGGCAGAAGGCCATGGCGGCCATATCGGCCAAGAGAAAGTGAAAAAAGAATGGTCCCGACTCCCGGATTTGAACCGGGCACCTGCTGATATCGGCGGCTGAGGACCGGCATGCCGGGATCCCACTACAGTCAGCCGCTCTAGCCAGACTGAGCTAAGTCGGGTGTAAGCCACCATAATACAGATAGCGTATTTATCAATTATCGTGTGCCCGGAGGGGCATTTCGTCGATCTTTTCATTTCTGGGCGGTGGTCCGCCGGTCCAGCCCCGGAAAAAACTATTATATATGGACCAAGTCATAATCATGTCGGACAATAGAGGTCTAAACGACCTACGTTGTCAGGAAGTACGATGGAAGAAGGCGACCTGGAGAAGGTCACGTTGCGATTGCCGGCTAGGCACATCCGGGCTCTGGATTTCCTAGTTCAGGTAGACGACTTCCCCTCCAGATCAGAAGCCATCAGAGCTGCCATCAGGGACTTCATTTACGCTAGGGTCGACCTGGTCGCCGACAAGATGAAAAAGATGGAAGAGGCCGAGAGGGTCCTAGCCGAGATGGAAGCCTACGAAGAGCGGTATATGAGGAAATAGCCTGCCAGGAAGGGATGGGATGCACCTAGTCAGGCCCGAGGTTCCCCCCAGAAACCTCCCCTCTTTTTCTTTTTTTTTAAGAGTAAAAGGTTTAGCCGATGTAGCCCAGGTCCTCGCGCTTTGGAATGTCCGGGGTCTCGGCTTCCTTCAGCTTGCTGGCGATTAGGTCGATCTGTTCGGCCTTGTCCGTCAGGGCGGTTAGGTCCAGCTCGATGTGCAACAAGGACATGAGCACCCTGAGCACCGCCTCGGCTCCCTTAGGATCGACAAAGTAGCCGGACGTCTCGCCCATGAGGCACACCGCCTGGATGCCTTCCATCTTTCCCAGTCCGAGCATGAGGCCCGAGGCGCCTACTATGCCGCTGCCAGGCTCTCCCTTGGAGAATATCACGCCATGCTTGGTCATCTCCTCGCAGATCGAGATTTCCGTGACCGCCCCTAGGACCCGGGGCTTCTCCACGATCTTCCCGACACCGTAGCCGCCCAACGTGTAGATGCGGCTGACGCCGAGGTCCTTGCAGACCTGGATGGCGTGGTGGGAGAGCTCGTACTGACCGTCGGGCGTCATGCCCTGGTAGTCCCCGGTCATGACAATGATGTCCGGTCGGTCGCCCTCGCCGCGATAGTAATGAAGCTCGTTGTTGACCAGCCGAATAACGCCGTCATCGTCCAGAAGGACCTGCGGCGGGAAGTGCTTGGAGTAGATGTCTGCGAACTTGATCGCTTTGACCTGTTCCACCAGGTGCTCCGCCGCCAGCTTACCGACGTTGCCGACCCCGGGCAACCCCTCGATGAGGATGGGGGCGCGCAGATCGGGCCGCTCATGCATGACCATTATGACGCTATCCATGTGAATCACCTGTTCTCCTGGCGCGCTCTCCGGCGATACTCTCCGTACCTGTCGTCCGGCGAGAAGCGTGGCGGTATGGGCGTGGAGGTCTGGGAACCGCACCTGGGGCAGGTATCCTTGAGAGTGTACTCCCGGCACCTATCGCATTTCCTCAGGGTGGTCTTCATTGTCCTATCGCCTGCGGACCAGTATAAGACTAGACCTCGATAAATCACTTTGCCGTACTATCACTTGGCGTCCCGGTGGAACGCTCCGTCCCCGCCGGTGTCCTTGATCTCGGCAACGACCAGATTGGTAACTTCCTTCAAGGCCTCTTCCGCGGTCTTGTAGTCCGGGGCGCTCATTACCAGGCGGTAACGGGGAGCGCCGATGTACTGGATCTGGAGCTCTTCCGACGAGGCTTCCTGCCCCTTCTTCAGGGCGGCCTTTATGCGGTCCACTCCGTCCGGGGCGGGGGAGCGCAGCTCCAATATCCCGGCGATCTGAACGAAGGGCGGGGTGACGTTCTCCTTGGCCACCTCTATGAACGCATTGGCCCAGTCTCCGGAGAGCTCGGCATCTTCCAGAGCGTTATCATCAATGGCACAGCTCTCGAAAGCTCCGTAAAGAGTGCCGAAAGCGTCCACCAAAAGGTATCCGAACTCCTCCCAGCATTCATCGGGGGTCTTCTCCAGGCGAGCGGCCACGATCTCCAGAAGCTTTTCGGCCTTGGTCTCGTTCTTCCACTGCTGGACCTTTTCCCGGCGCTGGTGCTCGTTTACGGATTTTAAAGAAAGATCGATATGTCCTTTGGTCGAGTCCACACCCAGAACCTTCGTGACGACCTTCTGGCCTTCCCGCACGTAGTCACGGATGTACTTTACCCATCCGGTGGCCACGTCGCGTACGTGGATGAAGCCTTCCTTGTCGCCGTATTCGTCGAGCGTTACGAACGCCCCGAAGTTTTTAACGTTCTGCACGGTGCAGACCACGAGCTCCCCTTCCTCGGGGAACTCGCCGACCCTAGCCATTAGTCGACCACCTCAAGCAGCTCTCCCCTGACCTCGCCCTCGCCTCCGCGGGACTTGACCAAGGTAGAGCCGCACACCGCGCAGGCCACGTTCATGGCCGGCTTCTTGTAGGTGATCTGCTCGTTTCCGCAATCCTGACACTTCACTTTTATGAACTTACCGGTGGTGGCCATGAAAATCACTCCGTCAGCTCGAACTTCTTGGCCCTGAAGCAAGTCTTCTGATGGGCCTTCTTGCACTTCTTGCAGCGGTATCTCAGAGATATCCTCTTGGTAGGCTTCTCGCGTCCTTCAGGCTTCGGCCTGGGGAAACCTCCGTAACCGGCGGTAGCCCTGCGGAACCTTCTCTGACCCCACTTCATCTCGCTGGCCTTCTTCTTCTTAACCCTCTCGACCTCGTGATCGGTATGAGTCTTGCAGGATGGACAGTAAGTCTTGATAGACCTAGGCATCTTCATAATATTCATCCCATTGGAGCAAAAATGCCTTAATACTCATTCTCTATTTAAACCCTTAGCATGGGAAAAAACACCACCCCAGCATACTGGGTTGCTTATCCTGAACTATAAGCGTACCGACGCTCGGTTAATTTCGTCGATTGCTATAAGAGATCCACCATTTCCAGTATTCCTCTATGATATATAACGATTATATTCTGTATAATTATTAATTATCTGACTTTTGCATTTCAAGGATCAAAGCTTCCTGTGACCAATGCCAAGCTTTGTCATTGGTCAAATAATAAACGAAAGTTTATAATAGGGTTTTAATTCTCGTGGTTTTCCCGACATAATATTCGCTGTATGCCATTTAACTTGAACCTACCTCAAAATAGGCATAGCCAGTAGTATGGCCAGCAATATAAAATATTATGCGAATAGAAAGTAATATATATCAATCAAATAATAATTGATATGTATTTATAAATAAGAAAATGGGGTGATGTGATATGGCCGACAAAGGCTTCAACAAGAAGGACGAATCGCTCGTTGATCTGCTGGTGAACACCGGAATGCCCAAGAACGTTGCCAAAACGTTGGCGTTCTTACGCAAGAAGGAAGAAACGACATCTGTCGAAATAGAGATAATGACCGCCCTCCGCCAGCCCGAGGTTTCCATCGCCATGCAGGAGCTTCGCCGCCGCAAATGGGTCATAAAAAGGGACATCAAGAAGGAAGGGAAGGGCAGGCCGGTGCACGCCTACAAGCTGGCCATCCCCTTCGACAAGATCATTGAGACCTTGGACAAGGAAGAGAGGAAGCGGATGGAGTCGATCGAGAAGAACATCGATCAGCTCAAGGCGCTCTCCCTGAACCCGTGATCAAACCCTTTCCATCACCCTTATCCCGGGGTCGGAGGCCACGATCACCTTTTTGGCCATGTGCAAGAACAGGCCGGTCTCCACCACTCCCGGTATGTCTTTCAGCTTCCTCTGAAGTTCGTAAGGGTCCTTGATCCCGTGCTCGAAATGCAGATGGTAGATGTAATTGCCGTTGTCGGTCACGAACGGCCTATCACCGCCTCGCAGCTCGGCCCAGCATCCCAGCCCCTCCATGTAGGTCTTGGTGCGCCCGTGCGAGAACTGAACCACCTCCACCGGCAGCGGGAACTTGGTTCCCAGCTTGGAAACGATCTTGGAATCGTCCACCACGATGACCTGGACGCGCGTGGAGTACGCAACTATCTTCTCCCTCAGCAGCGCCCCGCCCATACCCTTGATGAGATCGAGGTTGTTGTCCACCTCGTCCGCCCCGTCGATGGTCATGTCCAGCGTCCCGGCCTCCTCCAAGGTCGCCAGCGGTATGCCCAGATCTCGCGCCTGCTTCTCACTGGCCAATGACGTCGGCACGGCCAGGATCTTGTAACCGTTCTTTACCAGACGGCCGATCGCTTCGATGGCGAAGTAAGCGGTGCTTCCAGTTCCCAGCCCGACCTTCATGCCGTCCTGCACCAGCTCCACGGCCTTTTCCGCGGCCAGCTTCTTCTTGTCGCTCATTCTAACCCTCGAAGTTCTGGCGGACCAGGTCGGTAAGCGCGTCGATCACGAACTGATTGACGAACCTGCCCTTCTCCTTGTTCGCTCTCCTGGCATCCCCGCCGAAGCCCTGCGGCAGGCAGCACTCGGCGTCCGCGCGGACCATGAAGTGCGTATCGACGAACTCTCCGGCGGTCCTCTCCTCTTTGACCAGATCAGGCCGGATGTCGATGATCCTGGATGTCTCGATTATGCCGCCATGGCCGTCGGGCAGCCCTTCGCACACGTCCGGTTTTTTCAGGTAGGCCAGCTCGTAATCGCTGAGGAACATGACCTTCAGACCTTGCCGCGCTGCCCTCTCGCAGGCCAGCTTTATGGCGGCGCGGTGCACCGATCCCAGATGGCCGGAGACGATGACAACCTTCTTGATGCCGTTGCGCTGGAAGGCGTCCAGTATGTCCATGACCAGGGCGCGGAGCGTATCGAAGCTTATGTCGATCGTCCCCGGAAAGTTCCTGGTGGAGGAATGCTGCCCATAGTTGATGGTTGGAGCGACGATCCCTTTCACATTGTCGCTCACGGCCTTGACCACGAACTCCGGCTGGAAGGTGTCCGTTCCCAGGGGCAGGTGAGGCCCGTGCGCCTCCATGGCCCCCATGGGCAGGAAGACGATAGGGTCCTTCTTGACCGCTTCCGCGAAAGCGGCGGACGACATCTCGTCCATCCTCATTGGTCCACCTTCTTCTCGGTGTCGATGAGCGGGGTCATGCAGACCGGGCATAGGCCCCGTCTCAGGGCGTCGTTATGATAGGTGTTCATGAGCTGGGCGTCGATCTCATCGACCTTGGTCTTATCGATGTTCTTCTTGCAGCGCGGGCAGTGTAAAGGCATTCTCGTACCGGAGGGGTTATGTCCGGAAATCAATTTCAATCCTTGCCCCGCATGGATTAAATCCGCTGACGTGGTTCTCCGTTCATGCGCTTGGCCTGCCTTTTCTCCGGCGGTAAGGACTCCACGTACGCCGCCCACCTAATGGAGCAGGCGGGGCACGAAGTGGTCTGTCTGGTCACGGTGGTTCCTGACGATCCGCACTCCTGGGTGTTCCACACCTTGAACCTGGAGCACCTGCCGATAATGGCCGAGGCCATGGGCAAGGACCTTATCGCCGTTCCTTCTAGCGGCGAGGAAGGGGCCGACCTGGCCGCTCTGGAGGCCGCCTTGACCGGGCTGGACGTGGAAGGCGTCGTTACCGGGGCGATAGCTTCTGATTATCAATGGGACCGCATCAACGGCGTCTGTCACAAGCTTGGCCTTAAGGTCTTCTCGCCGCTGTGGCGCAAGGACCAGCTGACGATCTTGAACGACATGCTGCAGGCCGGGATGAGGGCGATGATCGTCGGGGTCTACTCGGACGGACTGGGCCAGGATTGGCTCGGAAGAGTTCTGGACCGGGGCACGGTCGATAAGCTCTCCGCGATCTCGAAGGAAAAAGGAATGAACGTGTCCGGGGAGGGCGGGGAGTACGAGACGCTGGTCCTCGATTCGCCGATGCATGCGTCCCCGCTCGTCCCAGAGGACGTCCGGACCGAGTTCGTCAGGGATTCGGGGCAGCTGCGTATCGGCCGCCTCACCGCTTCGCGATAGCCGCCGCCTCCCGCAGAAGCGAGGGCACGTCCGCGCCCTGGTGAGGGGTGGGCGGTATCCAACGATAACAGACCTTCATGTGGCGGTCGATGATGAAGGCGCCGCGGCAAGCGCGGTTCCTCAGGAGGTCATCGTTGTCGCAGGACATGTGCCAATCCCCGGTGACCTTTCCGTCCTCGTCCGCCAGCAGCGGGAACGGCAAGCGCATCGATTCCTTCCAGGCGGCGTGCGACCTTGCGCTGTTGGTGCCCAGAGGAAGTACTATGACCCCGGCAGCCAGGAACTCATCGTGCATGTCCCGCAGTTCCCCCATCTGTATGCTGCATATCATTCCGAAATCGGCCGGGTAGAAGAGCAGCAGGACGACACATTCCTTGCACAGCTCGCTCAAACGGAGCATGTTGTTGGCATCATCCGGGAGGATGAAATCAGGGGCGATGTCACCGACCTTGGGCATCCTTTGCAGGTCCACCTTCATCACTTCTTTTAAGACTCTTCCGCGTATTCCTGGGCCAGCTTCCTGGCCATCTCTAAAATTCCGTCATAATCAGGCTCCCAGTTGGAATCCGGGGGGATGTGCGCGTAGCGAACGATCCCCTTCCGGTCTATCATGAACTCGGAGCGCTTCGGGAATCCCGGCCACGGGCCGTCATCGGCCTCCATGGCGTTCAGGCTCCTGGCCATCTTTGCGCCCTCGTCGCAAAGCAAGTGGAACCCTATCTTGAGGTTCTCGCTGTAAGCACCCAGGGACCTCTGGGTATCGTTGCTGACACCGAATATCTCGCAGTTCGCATCGGCGAACGCTTTTTTCATGGCGGTGAACGTCAGCATTTCCAAGTTGCACACGAACCCGAAGGCCGAGGAGAACACCAGCAGGAGGACGGTGCCGTTGGCCCAGTGATCGCTGAGCCGGACTTCCTGGTCCATCTCGTTCCTCATGGTCCAGTCCTTGAACGGTTTTCCTATAAGATCCTCGGTCACGGGAGATGAAAGGTTGGAACGGATAATAATAGGTTCCTCAGCCTTCCCGCGGCCAGTGGAGCTGCGCTTCCTTCATGTGCAGCACAGCGTCCTCCTCGTAGCCCTTCAGTTCCATGAGCAGCGCGGCGCCCCTTTCCCTGGCCTGCTCGCCGATCTGACCCTGGAAGTTGAACGGGAACAGTCCGACGTACTCATCCATCACCTGCGCTCCCTTGGCATAGGCTCCGGCCGCCTCCAGCAGTTCCCGGTTCACCCGCCCGTGCTGCGTCCTGGCCATGCGCCGCAGGAACACTCCGGCGTTCGACCTTCCCTCGGACCAGCAGGCGGCCGTGTACGAGTTGCCGATGTACTCTGAGTCATCCGCTTTCAGCAGGCAGTTGGCCCATTCCTGGGCGGCCTTCGGCCCTGCCAGGTAACCTTCGCAGTTCTCGACCTTCCCGGAGGCCATCTCCACCGCCCGGGCCAGCCATCTTCCCTGGCGATCGAACTTCGGCGCGAACGAGACCGTCATGAGACAACCAGGCGACTGCAAGGCCTCCGCCTCCACCAGCTCCTCCTTCTCCGGGGCCTCCATGGACCGGTAGGTGCTGGCCACATACCTTCTTCCCTCGTATCCGTTCACGATCCCGAACTCCGGTATGGGCAAACCCCAAAGCACTACCGGCCGTCCCGTGGAGTCGATATCGCCCTTCACCATCTCGAAGAGCCGCCTCGCCCTCTCCCTTTCCGTCTCGGACGGGTCCTCGTTACCCATGTATCCGCCTGGTTCCGTCCACAGCTTGCCTTCTGCTCCCAGCTCGCCAGCCCCTCTGACCATCTCCCGGTACACCGAATCCTCCAGGGCGGTCGGCGCCGACGGACACATACGCCCCTTCGGCACGTTCAATAGGAACGCATAACCGGTCCTCCCGGAAACGTCAACAAGATCGCATTCCACGCCCTGGGCCCTGAGCGCCCCGCCCATGGCCCCATTGAATGATATCCAGCAGCAGATGTAGCTGCCCTTGCTGGCCACAGTCCTCCTTTCCATCTCCAGTCCCTCCTCTCTCCCTCTGATGTAAAGCTGGCGCAATCGCTCCCGCTCCATATCCCCCCGCTCTGCGGAATCCATGTACAGCCTGGTGCCGGTCAGGATCAGCCCCCGGCCGTCGTTGGTCAGGGCGTAACGGCCGCGGCTCACCCGCTGCACCATGCCCATGCCCATCAGCTTGGTCAGGTGGTTGACCGCAGCGTTCTTGGACAGCCCGGCCGCGCGCATGAGGTCCGTAAGCCCCTGTTCGCCACAGGTCAGCATGGCCATCATCTTCACCCGTGCCGGATTGGACGCTGAGCTGAAGAGTTCAGCAATGTCCTCTGGTCTTTCCATCAGCGCCTTGGTCAGGGTGCGGTCCGCCGATTCGTTCATCATGACCGCTTTTCATTGCCTGCCTATTAAAGTATCTATTTTGATGAATTTGAGTACCAATAAAAATGAATTATGACGGAGATCAGCCATCCTTGTCCACCTTGGTGGGCTGCAATATCTGCTCAAGTTCATCCCTCAGGAAGTTGTCCAGAACCTCATCCAGGTGTTCCCCGTCCAGCAGGTAGATGGACACCAGATGGTCCCGCAGGGCGTGGAAGGCGATCTCCCCGATATCGCAGGTGATCAGGGCGTCGATCTTCTCCTGCACCAGGGCCTTCACCGCGTGCAGTCCGGCCCGGGCCTCCCGGTCCCGTTCCGGGTTGGCCATTATGCTCCACTCCTCCACCCTCCTCTGTTCTCGGTTCACTGAAACCAGGGCGAAGTACTCCGCTCTCCCGAACTTCTCTGCCGGGACCGAGGCCATTCCCGCGTCGTTCTTGAGGGGCACCACCAGCCTCGTCTCCTGTACCTCGCAGGGCTCGATGTGCACTACCATGGCCTCCAGCGCCTTGACGTCCAGGCGCAGCTCCTCTTCCAGGCGGGCGGATATCTGATGCGCCCTCTCCACGTCGAGCTGTTTGCGCACCTTGACGGTCACCTCTCCCAGGAGGAAAGGTCCGGAGCGGCGCAGCTTGAGGTCGGCGAACCCCTCCACCCCCGCTACGCTCCCGATGGTCCGCACCACTCTCTCCTCCACCTCCTTGCTGGGGGAGATGTCCATCAGGGCGAACACGGAATCCTTGATGGACTCCAGTCCTATCTTCATAATGAACAAGGATATCGATATGATGGCCAGCCCTTCCACGTACGGCACCTCGTAGTGGGCAAGGGCGATGGCCGCCACCACCAGCAGGGAGACGAAGACGTCCATGTAGGTGTCCCGGGCATTGGTGATCAGGGACTGGGAGCCGATCTCCTCGCCGACCTTCCGTTGATACCTTGCCAGCAGGGCCGATGTTATGGCCGAGAGAAGGGACACTCCCGCCGCCACCAGGGGCAGGGAGACCTCCGACATCTCGAAGAGCCGGGAATAGCCCTCCAGGACCAGTTCGAAGGCGGCGACGATTATGAAGATGGAGATGAAGAGGGAGGCCACCGATTCCGCTTTGAAGTAACCGTAGGGGAAGCGCTCATCGGGCTTACGTCGGGAGACCTTGAGACCAAGCCAGGACGCGGTCACCGGGAGCACGTCGATGGCCGAGTGCACGGCGTCGGAGATGAGCACCACGGAACCGGTGAAGAGCCCCCCGACTCCCTTGCCCAATGCCAGCAGTCCGGTCACCCAGGCGGACGCCAGGGCGGCCCTTTCTCCCTTTCGGAGCGTGTCGTCCGCGTCGCTCATCTTTCCCATTTCCCGATCATCCTGGTACCGCATCTGGGACATTTAAGGCTGGAACAAGGCCTCCCTCGGTCGTGCGGCTCGGAATGTCCGCAGTTCGGGCACAAGCACTTGGTCGCCGGGCCCTCGATCTGCCCCCTTCTTCTTCCAAACATGTCCTATCACAGTGACCACGGGGAGCGAGGCAATCAATCTAATCCCTAATCGAACGGTGACGCGGAAGAAATGAAGAATGGTGAGGCCGTCCGAATTTGAATCGGAGTCTCAGGCTCCCAAAGCCCGAAGGATGGACCAAGCTACCCCACGGCCCCTCGGCGGCGGGATGGAACGTCCGGTAATAAATAGTTGCTTACCTGGCAAGAAATAAATATCGCGCAATCTCAAACACCGTCCATGAAAAAGGCCTGGGTGGCGATGGTCATCGTCGGCGCAGTGGTCGGGATGCTCCTGGTCTATTATCTGTTGGGGGGCTTCGTCCAGAACCCGTCCGGCTTCGGCGAGGACGATCTGAACGCGCCATTCGTCAATGAAATCGTTGGTGATGATGAATATCCAGGCCCCTTGAGCGGATCCAGCTATCCCATGAACCTGCAACCCGCCCTCAGCTACGGTCCTATCGTGTATTCATCCTTCGGCGGGGTGCTGGAGCTGCTCATCGAGAACGAGGGGAGCAACGACGCCTACGTGCATCATTATTACGTGGCATGGGAGGACGGGAACGAAACCTTCCAGTTGAACTGCTCCCGCCTCGTCGCCTCGGGTGATGCGGAAGGCCTGGGCAAGCTTCATTTCGCCGGTCCGGGCGAGGCCGGTCCGGCCACCCTGGAGATATGGATGGAGATCTGGACCTCCTCTCCGAACGGCGAGCTGTGGGACGACCAGGGTGTACTGTCAGTAAGCACGATCGATTTCGCAGTGGTCGACGAGGGTCCCTTGCGAGAATGGGACGTGGAGAGGAACCCCGTCCGCTATTACAACAAGGTGAACAAGCTGCTCGATCTCGATGTTGTAGGATCGCTCGCTGACGAGGTGCGCTCCACCGTCCCAGGTAACTTCAGCCTTCTGCAGATAATCGAGGCGTACGAGCTGGTCAGAGAACGCATAGTATACACCGAGGACGAGGACGAATACTGGCAATCGCCGGCCGAAACTATCGCTCTCAGTACCGGGGATTGCGAGGACCATTCCCTGCTGCTGGCGTCCCTGATCACCGAACTGGGCGGGACGTGCCGGGTGAACCTCATACCCACCCACGCCTTCCCTTCGGTCTACGTCGGGAACGCCTCGGCGATCGGTGACGTGGTCGGCGCCATCCAGGCCTATTACGGCAACCCGGTGCCGGTGCACTACACGGTGGACGCTCTCGGTTACTGGCTGGTCATAGACACCAACGGATTGCCGTACGTCGGCGGCTATCCGGCGGCGGCGTCCCCCGCCGGCGGGTCCGGTGGGGTTTATTGGAACTTCGACGAAGGCGACTGGATCAAGCTGATCGACGTCACCGGGGAGACCGTGGACACTTTGTTCTAGGCGCCCCGGCCGACGATCTCCCGCACCGCCTTCTTGATGGCCTGGGAGCTGTTCATGGTCGGCTCCCAGCTGTAGGAGCGCAGCTTGTCCGAGGCCAGCAGCATGTTCTTCACATCCCCGATCCAGCCGCGCCCGCCCTGCACGCCGCCGGTCCATTCGTAACGGACGCCGCGCAAACCCATGACCTCCGTGACGGTGTCGGCGATGTCCTTCACCGAAAGGCGATCGTTGGAGCCCAGGTTGAACATCTCCACCTTGTTCCTGGCGTATTCGGCGCCGATGACCATGCCGCGCACGCAGTCCTCCACGTGCACGTATGACTTGGTCGTTCCTGGCTCGGAGCCCAGTATCTCCAGGCGCCCGGGGTCGGCCTTGAGCTTGTTGGTGAAGTCATGAAGGACGTTGTGAGTGCTCCTGGTCCCCACCACGTTGGCGAACCTGAATATCACCCCGGTCATGTCGAACGAGTGGGCGTAAGAGCAGATCAGCGCCTCGCACGCAAGTTTCGTCGCCCCGTAGACGGAGATGGGCACCAGCGGGCCGTACTCTTCCGGTGTCGGAATGACGGTCGGCTCGCCGTAGACGGTGGAGGTGGAAGGGAACAGAATGTCCTTGACCCCGGTCTCCTTCATGGCCTCCAGCACCCTGTACGTCACCTCGATGTTCTGCCTGTAATGCGAAAGGGTGTCCTTGGCGCCCGAGCGGACGTCCGGATTGGCGGCCATGTGCATGACGGCGTCCGCCCCCTTGAATATCGGTCTCAGATCATCGTTAAGAAGGTCGGCCTGCACGAACCGGAAGTCCGGGTATCCCTCGGCGTCCTCCAGGAACTCGCGGCGCCCGGCGCTGAGGTTGTCCACGCCGACCACATGGTTGCCCAAGGCCAGCAACGCGTCCGTGAGATGACTTCCGATGAACCCCGCGCATCCGGTGACGACGATATTGCTTCCTCTGATCTTCATTTTTGATTCCCCATCCTTCTCTTGATCTCCGCGGCCAGGAGCACCATCGCCTTTCCACGGTGGGAATGCTGGTTCTTGGACAGCATGTCCATCTGGGCGAACGTCCGCTCCTCGCCGTCGGGCACGAATATGGGATCGTAGCCGAAGCCTCCGACCCCGCGTTCCTCATAGATGATGCGTCCCGGCGACACCCCGGTCACCGAGAACTCGCCAAGCTCTTCTGAACAGACGCCGATGCAGCACTCGAAGCGCGCCTTGCGGTCCAGTCCGTCAATGAGCCGCAGCATTCCCTGGCAGCCGATGGTGTCCATGACGTAGGCCGAATAAACTCCAGGGAACCCGTTCAGCGACGGGACGAAAAGCCCGGAGTCGTCCAGCATGAAGTTGCGGTATCCCTCGCTCTTGAGCTGGTCGATGCAGGAGCGGACGACCTTCTGCAGCGTGTCGGTCTGTATCTCCTCGCAGTCGGCCTTGAGAAGCTCGACATCGATCCCCAGCCTCTCCAGGCCATGCCGGTATTCGTCCAGCTTGTGCTTGTTGGACGTTACGAGCTTGAGCTTCACGCGTACCGCCCCCGCTCCTCGATGTCCTTTACCTTGGCCAGGACCTCTTTACCCCCGGCGTACTCGCGGGCGTACGTTTCAGCGATGATATCGTAAGCGTACATCATGTCGGAATGGGCGGATTGGAACGCTTCCCGGAGCAGATGCAGGTCCACCCCCATCTCCTCCAGGCTGGCGGCCTTGCTTCCTAGCGAGAGGTCGATGAAGAACACCCTCCCGTCGCGAAGGATCATGTTGGAAGTGGTGAGATCGCCGTGGGTCATGCCGTGGGAATGCAGTCTGGCCACCATCCTTCCGATCTCCTGGGATATGGCCCGGACCTCCTCGGCACCGGCCTTCGTCAGCGCGTCCTTCGCCCTCGGCCCGACTATCTCCTGCATCCAGATCTCCGCATTTACCGTGTCGATATCGTAAATTATTGGCGTAGGAACCCCGCAGGAGCGGGCCTCCTGGAGCAACTTCGCCTCCACCCTGGTGCGATGAGCGCGCAGGGACTGGTCCAGAGCGGGGTGGCGATAGGATTTGGGCACCCTGCTCTTCACGAGGACGTTCCGCCCCATGAACTCGTCCCGGCGGATCTCCGCCTCCGCCCCTCTCCTGATTACCTTCACGCCTAAGGGAAGTCAATGCCCGGTTATTATCCTTTCACCCTCATGCTGGAGCTTCCATGTGGTTTCCAGGGGAGTACCGAAGAACTCGCTCAGCAGCTCCAAGGGATCTCCTTCGGTGAGGCGCAGGTCCGGGGGAAGCATGCGCTGCACCTTCCGCTCCAGGTACCTGGGGTCCAGCAGTATCACCACCGCCCGGTCCTCCTCCCTTCGTATCGCCCTGCCGCACGCCTGTAGCACCCGGCTCAGCGCTTCGTAGGTCTCCAGGTCGTGACCGTCCCCGATGTTCCTGGACGCCCGGGCAAGCATCTCCTTCCGTTCCAGGCTGGGTGGGGTCAACGGCAGTCCAGCGATCATCACCGCCGACAGGCACCCGGCCGGAAGGTCCACTCCCTCCGAGAAGGAGCCGCGGATGTTGCAGAGCATGAGCACCTCCCTCCCGCCGCCGAGTATATTAGCCAGTCCGTCCCGGTCGGCCTTGCCCATCAGCGGGCTTTCGGACAGGAGCATCTTCCGCTGACCCAGCCGCCGCAGCGTGCGGTGAACGGCGCTCATGTAGACGTACGAGGGCAGGAACACCAGCACGTTCCCCGGTATCCGTTCGCAGAGCTCGCCGATGCGCAGCGCCATCTCCATCGTGGTCTGCCGGCAGCGATCGCGGAAACGAGTTCCCACGTCCGGCACTGCCAGAGCCAGTCGTCGCGAGGGATCGAACGGCGAGGGGTAGGAACGGCACACGGCGTCCATCAGACCCAGCCGGGAGGCAAAGACCTCCGGCGGATGCAGAGTGCCGCTCATGAAGATGGCCCCGTGGCATTCCTGGATGATGTTCTTGACCACCAAATCCGGCTCCAGAAAGCGCAGCGAGATCTTCCCCTCGTTCGGGTACGCCACGCGGACGGCCGCTTCGCCCAGGCGCATCCAGTCGCCTACCATCTGGTCCGTGTCCACCAGGTCCTCCGGCTCCGGGAGCCCGTGGCGGTCCAGAAGGGAGCGCAGCTCCCCGCAGGGGATCATCCGGTGGCCACGGGACAGCATATCCTTCCATACCTCCTGGAGGGGATGGTCAGATCCCTGGTCCAGGACCAGGTCCCGGCTGAAGGCGTCCATTATCCTCGCCGGCAGGTTGTGCGCTTCGTCCATCACCAGGTGCTGCTTCCTGGACGACGAACGGAAGCGGATCACGTCCGGCAGGTTGCCGAACACGCGTGACACGTCACCGACCACCAGGTCGGCCCCGCTCGAGGCCATCTTGGCCGAGAGGTACGGGCACGCTCCGCGCCTCAAACAAAGGGAGACGAGCTCCTGGGCGTGCATCGGCCTTGCCAAGATCTCTTTGGCGCACTGGGTCATCTTCCCGTCCGCCTGCAGGTGGCACCTCTTCCCCTCCAGGCAGGGCGGTCTGGAACCGAGGGGGCACATGCTTTCCCGGGAAAGCAGATCTACCGTTCCAATGTTGCGGGGCATCATCTTCACCGTCTCTATCACCGCCCGGTGCTGTGATTGTCTTGGCGTGAGGAAAACGGTCCGGCCGCCGTCGTCCAACGCCGTCTCCAATGAAGCTGTTAGAGCTACAGCGGTCTTCCCCAGTCCGGTGGGGGCGTGAGCTACGAGAACCTTTCCCTCAGCGGCGCTGTCCCGCGCGTCCCGCAGAAAATCGGCCTGACCCCGCCTGGCGGAAGGGAAGGGGAACAGGTCCATGTCTCCGTTCATGCGCTTCCATCGTCATCGCCAGGGTAGGGCGTTTCCGCTACGGTCAATGTACGTAAGGCGCCATACCGAATAAGTGGAAATATCATCAAGCACGTAACCATCAGTGGTGTTACCATGAAGTACAGCATCACTGGGGACAACCTGCAGTTCGTTAACGTCGAGTTCATGCCGGGGGAGATGATCTATTCCGAGGCGGGCAGTATGATCTACATGAGCGGCAACGTCCGCTTGGAGACCAAGGCCGCCGGCGGATTAATGGGCGGATTGAAGAGGGCGGTGTCCGGGGAATCCTTCTTCGTCACCAACTTCCACGCCGATGGCGGGCCGGGCCTGGTCGGCTTTGGGGGCAACGTGCCGGGTAAGTGCATGGCCATCGACCTCCGGGGAGGAAGGCAGTGGATGCTGCAGAAGACGGCGTTCCTGGCCGCGGAGGCGCAGGTCAGCCTGGACATCGCGTTCCAGAGGAAGTTCGGGGCGGCTCTGTTCGGAGGCGAGGGACTGGTGCTACAGAAGGTGCAGGGAGAAGGCACCGTGTTCATATCCGGCGCCGGGGACTTCATAGAATACAATCTGCTTCCGGGTCAGGTCATGAAGGTCTCCACGGCGAACGTCGCGGCGTGGGAAGCAAGCGTCTCATACGACATCCAGAGCCTTGGGATCAAGACAGCGCTGTTCGGTGGCGAGGGATTGTTCGTGACCACTATGACGGGACCGGGGCGCATCGTGCTGCAGTCCATGACCATGTCCAAGCTGGCCAACTCCATCGTTCCGTATCTGCCCAACAGAGGGTGAGCGCACGTCCAAGGCCTTGGACGCCACCATCGTGGCGTTGCTCGTGATAGCCGTGATAGCCGTGGCGTTACTGGCGGTGTGGTATCTGGAGTGGGTGCTGGCGGCCATCATAATCATGGTGGCCGCGGCCTTCCTGGTCCTGGCGTTGCTGTTCGTCCTGGGCGGGCTGGCGGTCATTCCGTACTATTTCGCCAAGCGCGGGCGGGAATCTCAGCCAGGGTCCTACACGCTGGAACAGCTGAAGGACCCCAAGGACCAGGAGAGGAAGTGAACTTGGAAGAGCTCAAGCTGGTCCCCTTCAACTGCCGACCGCTGGACGACATGTTGTCCGGCGGCATCGAGAGCGGATGCCTCACCCTGATCTACGGGGAGGCGGGGACCGGAAAGACCAATCTATGCCTTACGTTGGCGAAGAACCTGGCGCAGGAAGACCGCAAGACGATATACGTGGACTCGGAGGGCATATCGCTGCTCAGGCTGCGCAACATGGCCGGGGAGGATCAGGAACGGGTTCTAAAGGAAGTGCTGGTCAGCGAGGTGCACAGCCTGGAGGACCAGGACCGCATGATCGGAAAGGCGATAAAGTTGGCCGAGGGGAACCCTGACGTCGGCCTCATCGTGGTCGACTCGATGACCATGTTCTACCGGCTGGCGAGCAAGGACGACGAGCGCGCGGAGCGCCGCGTGCTGGCGGGGCAGAGCGCTAAACTTTTAACGGCGGCAAGGAAGCTGAACCTCCCGGTGGTCGTCACCTCGCAGGTTTACACCGACGTGGAAACGGGGACGTTCGAGGCGCTAGGCGGAAACGTCCTTCATCACAACGCTAAAACGATAATCAGGATCGAGAAGCTGGCCCCCAGCAAGCGCCGGGCGGTGCTCATGAAGCACCGCAACCTGGCCGAGGGCCGCTCCGGTGTTTTCTATCTGACCGATAAAGGGATAGAGGCGGAGCCTCAGAGCTCCCGGCCTACGGCGTAATCGACCATCTCCCGCAGCATCTCCTTTTCTTCCGAATCCTTGAGGCAGGAGAGCAGGTCCTTCGCTCGTTTAGCATAATCCAGGGCGAACTGGCGGGCATGCTCTATGGAACCGATGTCCTCGAGCAGCTGAACGGCGGCCTTGACCTGTTCGTCACTGGCGGTGGCGTTGCCCAAGGTGTCCGTGAGCACATGCCGGCGTTTATCTTTCTCCAGCCGTTCCAGGGCGTCCACCACGATCAAGGTCCGTTTTCCGTTGCGGATGTCGGAACCGATGGGCTTGCCGACCTTCTTGGCGTCCCCCTTTATCCCCAGCACATCGTCCCAGATCTGGAACCCTATGCCCAATAGTCTCGCGTACTCCCTCATGTCGGCGATCTGCTTCTCCGTCCCGTGGCCGATGATCGCTCCGCCCTCGGCGGCGCAGGCGAACAGTACGGCCGTCTTCTTTTCCACCATGTCCAGGTACTCCTCCCTGGAAACGGTGGGGCGGTCCTCGTTGTCCACATCGATCTGCTGCCCCTCGGCCACCAGGAACACCGTATCGGAGACGGTGTGCAGCAATCTGCGCAAGCGTTCGCCATCCACGTCCGTGGTCGCCAGCACGTCGTAGGCGATGGCGAACAGCGCGTCGCCGGCGATTATGGCGGTCGGTTCGTCGTAAGCGATGTGCACCGCCGGCCTTCCGCGTCGAACGGGATCCTTGTCGATGACATCGTCATGCACGAGCGTGAAGTTGTGAATTATCTCCAGGGAGCATCCGAAGGGGAGCGCTTCCTTGCCGCGCTTTCCGACGGCTTCCGCAGCAAGAATGGCCATGACCGGCCTCATGCGCTTCCCACCCGCCTCCGGGTAATGGCGCATGGCCTTGATCAGCTTCTCGTGCATGCCGCGCCTCACGTATCCCATCAGGGCGTGGTCCACCTCCTTGATGATATCCTTGGTTCTCTGTTGATGGTCCATGATCGTCAGTCCTCCGAGGCGGTGAGCCAGTCGGCCGTCCGCCCGCTAATCATGACCCGGCGCCTCCGCAGCTCGTCCACGCTCGCACAGCCGGTCAGGAACATGGCCGCCTTCAGTTCGGCCTTCATGAGATTGATCTTGTCGAGCACCGCCTGGCTGGATTCCATGGCCTCCGCCAGGACGGCCCGGGCGCATCCCGTGGCGTTCGCGCCGATGGCCAGTCCTTTGGCCATTCTCAAACCGTCGTCAACTCCGCCGCTGGCGATGATCTCCAGCCCGACGTCCGCTTCCAGCACCGCGGCCGGAGCGGGGATCCCCCAGTCGAAGAACGTACGTCCCAATGCAGAAGCCACCAGGTTCTCCTGAGCGACGGCGCGATGCATCTCCACCGCGGCGAAGCTGGTTCCCCCGACGCCCGAGACATCCATTCCCCTTATTCCAGTGCCCTTCAGTAATAGCGCCGTCTCCCTGGAGATACCGGCACCGGTCTCCTTGACCATGGTAGGCCCCTCGCGGGCTATGGCAC